>CAZNSS010000140.1:0-8765 GCA_964575465.1 uncultured Holophagales bacterium
CGGGCGTCGCCATCGGCGCGATCGCCGGGGACGCGGGCAAGGGCGCCGCCATCGGAGCCGTCGGCGGCGCCATCGGCGGGCGGCGGCAGAAGAAGTCCGTGGAGGCGCAGGCGGCTCAGGCCGGCGCCCAGCAGGCCACCCAGGCGAACCAGCAGGCGATCGACACGTTCAAGAAGGCCGCGGCCGCCTGCCTCGAGGGGCGCGGGTACACGGTGAAGTAGCCCGGCCGAGGCGGCGCCGGTCAGAACTCCAGGCCGAGGGAGACGATCACCGTAGGGTCGTCGTCCGGGTTGAGAACGTAGACGGTGGCGGCCGCCGAGTGGTAGGAGAACCCGACGAGCAGCCCGGGATTGACCTCCCGGCTGCTTTCGTAGAGGCGCGTGCGCTGGGCGACGAGCCCGAGGCGAATCCACTCCGCCGGCGCCACGGTCAGCTCGGTCCAGTTGTAGAGAAAGTTCCCCTCCGAACCGGCGGTGTCGAACACGAATTCCGACTCGCTGTAGAGCTCGAGAGAGCGCCACTTCAGGGAGCCCTCGTACCCCACCGCGACGCCGTCGAGGTCCCCGAAGACGACGCCGGCGATCGGGGTGATCTCCCACTCGAACGCCCTGCCCCCACCGAAGGTCCAGCCTCCCCACACCGACGCCGTGTCCAGCTCCTCGTAGTTGTACCGGGACTCCAGGTGCAGGCTGCCCCGGTCGGCGCTGACGGTCGGCAGGAGGAAGTCCCCGTCCGGGGGAACGAAATAGACAGAGGCGGCTGCGGAGAAGGACCAGCCCTCGCTGCCGGTCGCGACCGACTGCCCGTGCGCGGGCAGGGCGAGGACGAGCGAGAGGCCTGCGAGGACCGCGAGGCAAGGCCGCACCACGGTCAACCCCCGAGCGCCATCGTGAGACTCACGAGCGCCGCGCCCAGGACGACCATGACGATTCCGGTGAGCCAGGGCCGGGAATTCGCGAGGCGGCCGAACGTGTAGCCGGTCAGGAACATCATGGAGACGGCAATCAGGTTGGAGACGCGCAGCGCGGCGTGGGCGTCGCGCATGAAGACGAACGGCAGGACGACGGGAACGGTGGAGAGGACGACGAGGAGGAACACGCCGAGCGCGCCCCGCCAGTCCTCCGCGTGGAGCCGCGGACCCGTGGGTGGCTCCGGCAGGCCGTTGAGGTGCAGCCGGACTTTCTCGAGCGCCTCCGGCGGGAGCGCGGCGGCGACCGAAGGCGGGAGCGCCCCGGCAATGAGGCGGCGGCCCGCCTCCGGCGTGGCGGCGCCGCGCACGTTCCGAACCGTGTTCGCCCTCTGCGCCCGGTCCGTGAGGCACCCCATCAGGTACATGATCGCGTCGATCAGGCCCCACGCCAGGTTGCACCCCAGCGCGCCGAAGAGCATCGCGCGGACTTCCGCCCGGCCCGACTCGGCGGCGCTCAGCGAGCCGGTGAAGGTCAGGACCATGATCAGTCCGAAGAGCACCTCGGAGACGCGGTCGATCGGCTCGAGTGCGCGCTTCGGGCCCCATTCGGCCGGGACGACGGTGGACTCACCGCCCGATCGTGTCTGCTCCATCTGCTCCCCCGAACGGTCCTCCCGGCAAGTCGGCGGCGCTGCGCCTGTCCGCGGCTTCCGTCAGAACGAGCTGCCCGCGACGACGTAGATTGCGTACTCCTCCGGGCCCCTGGCGACATCGAGCCCGGCCTGGAGACCGAGGCGCCTCGCGATGAGGTAGCGGAAACCGAGGCCGCCGGCGTGCACGCTGTCGCCCTCCTTTGAGAAGCCCGGGGCATCGGCGGTCCACCCCTGCCCGGCGAAGGCGACGGCCCACCAGCGCTTCCAGACGTTCCAGCGCACCTCGCCGTCGACGGAAGCCGCCGTGTCACCCTGGTAGCGCATCACCGGAATTCCCCGGAGGTACACGAACGGGAGGGCGTAGAACGGGGCGTCTCCCGACACCCCCTGCGCCTGCAGGCGCGCGGCGAAGACGAGCCGGGGCATCGGGTCCCAGTAGACCTTCGCGGTGCCGGTGTAGCGCTCGAAGGCGTTGTCCCCCCCGAGCCACGGGCCGAGGAACATCGCCGAGGCCTTCACGTTGAACCCGCTGCTCGGGGTGAGGCTGTTGTTCCGCGTGTCCCACTCGACGAACGGGCCGGCTCCGGACTCGGTCATCCCGAGCTCGGGAAGAGGGATCTCGGGAGGGAGCTGCGGCAGGTCGAACGAGACCGTCGTGTCGAGGTAAGCGAACTGCACGCCCGCAAAGAGGTCCGTCTTCCCGACCCGGCGCCCGACCTCCTGGTAGACGGCCCAGCCATCCATCGTGAAGGCGTAGGCCCTGTCGTTCGAGCCGTAGTAGTCGAGCGTCGGCGCGATCCTCGCGACCGCCCCCTTGTAGCGCCAGCGGTCGTCCTTGAAGTGGCCGATGTAGGCGGCGAACACGGCCCAGGTCCCGTTCTCCGTCAGTCCCCCTCCGACGGCCGCGATGTTGGCCGGTATCGGCTTTCCGCTCGGTCCGGGAGGAGTCTTCAGCGCCCCCGCGAGCCCCCCGCCCTGGAACTTGACGAGCGCGAGGGCCGCGCCATAGCCGACGGCCGGCTCGGTGATCGGGACGGGGATGGGGAGAACGCCGGTCCTCGTGGCGAGCCAGCCGCTCAGGTCGATGGCGCCGTCCTCCGGGTCGCGGACGAGGGACGTCATTTTCTTCGGCGCCTCCGCGGTCGCAGGCTCCTCGGCCGTAGCCACAGGTGCGAAGACGAGGGCGAGGAGAACGAGGATGCTCCTGAACCGCGGCTCGATCCACCAGGCTCCGGATATCCACCGGTATGGCATCACGCCGTCGTCTCCATGACGGGTCGGCCGACCCTCTCCAGGAGCGCCGGCGCCTGCTCCAGGGCCTGCTCGAGATTGAAGAACATCCGCTCGCGCCCGAGCGTGGCGCCGAGCGAGGAGCGATCGACCATTTCGCGGACGTGATGGTTGAGCGAGGCGAGGCAGAGGAGGATCCCGCGCCCTCTCATCCTCTCCTCGGCCTCTATGAGGACCTTGAGGGCCGTGTACTCGAGGTCGATGAGCGGCCGGCAGTCGATCACGAGGACGCGGGGCTGCGCCTTCTCGGCGAGCGCCGCGAGGTCGTCGCTCGCGTTCTTCACGTTCAGGAAGAAGAGACGGCCGACGATCCGGACGAGGAGGACGCCCGGGAAGGCCTCGTCCTCGGGGTGCTCGGGCGAGACGTGGCGGAAGTAAGGGGTTCCGGGCTTGCGCCGGACCTCGTAGACCGGGGGCCTCACGGCCTGCGCCGCGAGGGCGACGAGGGAGACGACGACCGCGACGAGTATCCCGTTGAGCGTCCCGAGGACGACGACCCCGGCGGTCGCAGCGAACGCCCAGAGGAGCTCCGTTCGGCGGATCTTCGCGATCGCCCGAAAGTCGCCGATCTTGATGAGCGGAATCGAGGTCGCGACGACGACGGCTGCGAGCGCGGCGGACGGCATCAGCCCGAGGAGGGGCGCGAGAAAGAGCAGCGTTGCCAGGGCTCCGAGCGCGGCGACGGCCCCGCAGAGCTGGGTCTTCGCCCCGGCGCTGCGGCTCACCGCCGACTGCGACGTTCCCCCGCCGGAGGGCATGCAGCCGAAAAAGCCGCCCGCGACGTTTGCCGCGCCGAGCGCGACGAGCTCCCGATTGGGATCGGGCTGCGGCTCGCCCCGCTGCCGGAAGCCCCGCCCGACGGCGACCGTCTCGATGAAGCTCATCAGCGCAATGCCTATGGCCCCCGGCCAGAGCTCTTGCACGAGGGAGAGGTTCGGCATGGTCAGTGCGGGGAACCCTGCCGGCACGTCCCCGACGGTCGCGACGCCAAGGGCTGCGAGGCCGAACGCACTCGAGGCGGCGATGCCGGCAGCAACGGCGACGAGGGGCCCGGGAAGCTTCGGGACGAAGCGCTCGAGAAGGAAGATCGCCACCAGGAGGCCCCCGCCGACGAGGAGCGTCGGGACCGAGGTACCGGAGACGTGCCGGAGGATCGAGACGATGTCCCGGCCGAAGCCTGCCTTGGTGATGTGGATACCGAGGAGCTTCGGCAGCTGGTCGACGATGATGACGAGGCCGATCCCCGCCTTGAAGCCGGTGAGGACCGGGTCGGAGATGAGGTTCGCGACGGCGCCGAGCCGCAGGAGGCGCGCGGCGAGGAGCACCGCGCCGACGATGACCGAGAGGGTCGCCGCGACCGTGAGCGGCGAGACCCCGCTCCCCTCGGGCGCGAGCCGCGAGACCTGGGCCCCGGCCAGGATGGCGATCGTCGTCGTCGTGCTGATGCTCAGGGGCCGGGAGGCTCCGAGAAGGGCATAGAGGACGGCCGGGACGAACGCCGTCGCGAGGCCCGCCTGGAGCGGCAGGCCGGCGATCGTCGCGAACGCGAGCGCCTTCGGCACGACGACCGCGGCGGTCGTGACGCCGGCGACGACGTCGGCCGCGAGCCACTCCTTGCGATACCCCGGGAGCCAGTCGAGCACCGGCCACGGCGTTCCCGTTTTCGCGTCGGTCATCCGGGTCCTCCTGACGGCCCTGGGGATAGCGCCGGTCCGGTCGGCCGTCGCCGCCCGGGGTCGCCTCGCTTCGGCGGAAGTGTCAGAACTTCTCGGCGACGTACCGGAAGGGGTGCTTCGTCTCCACGTAGTCGCCCGGCTTGCCCCGCTTCGGGAGCTTCACCCTCTTCTCCTTGATCTCCTCGTACGGGATGCGGCTCAGGAAGTCCGAGATGATGTTGAGGCGGGCCTTCTTCTTGTCGTCGGAGCGGGCCACGAACCACGGTGCAAAGTCGGTGTCGGTCGCTTCGAACATGTCGTCCCGCGCGCGCGAGTAGTCGTACCAGCGGCTGTAGGACTTCAGGTCCATGGAGGTGAGCTTCCAGATCTTGCGGCCGTCCTCGATCCGGCCCTTCAGGCGGCGGGTCTGCTCCTCGGGGGTCACCTCCAGCCAGTACTTGATGAGGATGATCCCCGCGTCGACCATCGCCCTCTCGACGAAGGGGACGACCTGGAGGAACTTCTTCACCCTCTCCATCGGCGTGAAGCCCATGACCCGCTCGACGCCGGCTCGGTTGTACCAGCTCCGGTCGAAGATCACGACCTCGCCCGCCGCCGGGAAGTGCGCCATGTACCGCTGGACGTACATCTGGCTCTTCTCCCGGTCGGTCGGCGCGGGGAGGGCGACGACGCGGAAGACACGCGGGCTCACGCGCTCGGTGATCGCCTTGATCGTTCCGCCCTTGCCCGCTCCGTCGCGTCCCTCGAAGACGATGCAGACCTTCAGGCCCTTCGCGACGACCCACCTCTGAAGCTTCACCAGCTCGACGTGGAGGCGCTCGAGCTCCCTGTCGTAGTCCTTGCGGCCGAGCTTCCCTCCGCCCTCCGCCTTCGTCTCTCCGGCCTTCTGCTTCTTCGCCATCGGGTCTCTCCTTTCCCTGCCGCGCCTCAGCGGGGTTTCGGGGCGTACGGGTTTCCGCCGAGCGCATTCGAGACCTCGGCGATCGCCTTCTGCGCCTTCACGCTGTTTCCCGCCTTGTCGAGGGGTGGAGCGATGGCCGCGATCCCGAACTTCCCGGGGGACACCGCGAGGATACCGCCGCCCACGCCGCTCTTTGCCGGGAGCCCGGTCGTGAAGAGCCACTTGCCGCTGTCGTCGTAGAGGCCGGCGGTCGCCATGACGGCCAGGACTTCCGGCACGTTCTCGGAATTCATGACCTGCCTGCCGGTCACCGGGTTCTTCCCGCCGTTGGCGAGCGTCGCGGCCATGACGGCGAGGTCCTTCGCGTTCACGTTCACCGAGCACTGCTTCGTGTAGATGTCGCAGGCCCGGAGCGGCTCGGCCTTGATGTGCCCGTAGGCGTACATCAGCATGGCGATCGCCTGGTTGCGCTGGTTCGTCTCGGCCTCGGACGCGTAGACCTCCTGGTTGACCGAGAGCGGGCGCCCGGCGAAGTCGGAATACGTCCCGAGGATCGTCTTCCAGATCTCCTCGGCCGTCGCGCCCCTGACCATGCTCGTCGCCGTGATCGCGCCGGGATTGACCATCGCGTTCATCTCGGCGCCCTTGTACTGCTCGACGGCGACGATCGAGTTGAAGGCCTGCCCGGTGGCGTCGACGCCCATGTTGCCGGCGATGGCCTCCGGCCCCTGCTCTTCCATGACCCGGGCCATCGTGAAGACCTTGGAGATCGACTGGATCGAGACTTCCGAAGTGATGTCGCCGACGGAATAGACCTTGCCGTCCGTCGTCACGACGACGATGCCGAAAATGTTGGAGTCGACCTTCGCGAGTGCGGGAATGTAGTCGGCGTTGGCGCCTTCCTTCAGGTCCTTGTACTTCGTGTAGGCCGCCTTCAGGGCCGCGTCGGCGTCGGTGGGTGACTGGGCGATGACCGGGGCGGCCCCGAGGGCGACAGCCGCGGCGAGCGCGAGAACTCCGCGAGTGCGATTAATGCTCCTGCTCACTGCTTTCCTCCGAGCGTCCAGGAGAAGTTGTACTTGAACGACATCTGGAACCTCAGGTCGTCGGTGCTCCACCCGTCGGTGAAATTCTTTCGCTGCCCCCACTGGAGCTCCGCCGCTGCCATCACCCCGGAGACCGGCGTGTACATGACGTTGCCGATCGCGTAGTGGCCGGAGTCGAAGGCGTCCGGTGACTGCCCGTCGGGGTTGTCCATCCCGAAGTAGGAGATGCCGACGGCCGTGGTGATCTTCTTCGACCAGGCGTGCTCGTAGAAGGCGACGATGCCGAGCAACGGGATCGCTTCGCCGACGACCGGCTTCTTCGGGTCGCCGAAGTTGTTCCGGATGCCGATGTCGATCGGTGCGTCGTTCATGTAGTTCTCGACGCCTTCTCCGTAGACGACCGACGCCCGGACCAGGTCGGCGCTCCCGACCTTCAGGTTCGTCGACGCGTGGAGGCCCCACCCGGTGTCGCTCCCCGAGAGGTCGAGCTGGTCGGTGTTCACGTCGTCCCACTTGATCTGGCGGAGGATGCCGGCAATCTGGAAGTGGCCCCACCTGCCGGTCTTGCGGTAGTGCGCGGAGAGGTCGGGGAGCGGCGTCCGGATCTTCACCCCCTGGAGCTCGACGCGGTCGGCGTAGACGCCGCCGTCGGCGCTCGCGCCGGGGCGCTCCAGCGCGACGAATATCTCGTCGGCCCCTCGCATCGGCATCCAGCGGAGCTGGACGTTCCGGAAAAGGGGCATGCCGCTCGGCCCCCAGTACTCCACCGTGTTCGGGAAGATGTCCGGGTCCATGAAGGGGCTCCAGGTCTGCCCGACGCCGACGGCGCCGAGCTCGCCCCAGGCGTGCCGGAGACGGAACGTCGTCTGCCCGGCGTCGGCGCCGACGCCGAAGAGCTCCCACTCGAAGATCGTCCTCACCTCGCCCATCGAGGTCGGGACGAACCCCTTCACGCCGAAGCGCGACTGCCGCACGCTGAACCAGGTGCGGCCGTCCTCCCCGAACTCGTTCTCGACCTTCGGGAGCTTCGTGACGCGGAGGACGTCGAACCAGTCCGGGTCGACCTGGTTGAAGTCGTAGCCGATGTCGGTCTGGGCGAAGCCGTAGATCTCGAGACGGGGGCCCTCGGGCGCCGCTGCGGCCTGGCCGAGGGCCGCCGGAGCCGCCCAGACGGCGATCGCCGCGAGGGCGACGACTCCGGGGATGGTCCGGTTTGCTCTCATCTGTTCAGTTCTCCTCGAAGATCCCCTGGATCTCCTTGACGTCCTTCGTCCTGATCAGTGCGAGGCGCAGGAGGACCCTTGCCTTCTGGGGGTTCAGCTCGAGCGCGGCGACGAACCCGAGCTGGTCGTCGTTCACCTCGATGTTCCGCCGGACGATGCCGCTCCCGACGCGCGTCGAGCGGACGACGACGACGCCGGCCTTGGCGGCCTCGGCGAGGGCCTCGATCGTTTCCTTCGTCGCGTTCCCGTCGCCGACGCCGGCGAGGACGATTCCCTTCGCGCCGGCCGCCACGGCGGCCCTGACCTGCATCCCGTCCGAGCTCTCGTGGCCGTAGACGATGTCGACGCGCGGCAGGGCGTCCAGGCCCGTGATGGCGAAGGTCCCCTTCGGGGCGGTCGCGGCCGGCGGGAGGAAGTACACCGGCTTCGTTCCCTTGAGGACCTCCGCCACCGGGCCGCGGTTGACGGAGATGAACGTCTGGACGGACGTCGTGTGGGTCTTCTGGAGCGAGCGTGCCGCGTGAAGGGTGTCGTTCGCGACGACGAGGACGCCGCGCCCCCGGGCAGCCGGGTCGGCCGCGACGGACATCGCGTTGTAGAGGTTCGACGGCCCCTCGGCGCTCAGCTCCGTCGAGGGGCGCATCGAGCCGACGAGGACGACCGGCTTGTCGCTCCTGAGGACGAGGTTGAGGAAGTAGGCCGTCTCCTCGAGGGTATCGGTCCCGTGCGTCACGACGATCCCGTCGACGTCGGGGGAGGCGAGGAGCTCGGCGGCCCTGCGAGCGAGCTTGATCCAGACGAAGTCGTTCATGTCCTGGCTGCCGATGCTCGCGATCTGCTCGCCCTTGATGGTGGCGAGCTTCTCGAGCCCGGGGGCGGCCTTCACGAGCGACTCGACGGAGACGGAGCCGGACTTGTAGCCCGCCTCTCCCTCCTTCGGCTGGACGCCGGCGATCGTGCCGCCGGTCGCGAGGATGACGACGCGGGCGAGGGCAGGCTGCGCGACGGGCTGGGCCTGCGGCGCGGCCGTGGCGACCGACGCCAGGAGCACGACGAGGGAGAGGGC
>CAZNSS010000141.1:0-8755 GCA_964575465.1 uncultured Holophagales bacterium
CCGAAGACGACGGCCGCCGGGTCCTTCGCCTTGATCGCGGCGGCGACGTCGCGCGACTTCGTCCAGAGCTCGTCGAACGTGAGTGGCTGCGGGTGGACGTCGCGATGCGTCGAGTCCCAGAGCGCCGGCTCGTTGTCGAGGGCGTAGTAGCGGATGCCACCGTTCGCCGCCGTCCCGAACTGCGCCGCGAGGTGGTCCATCCAGGCCGTGACGAACGACGGGCCGATGGCGATCGAGGTGTCGAGCGGGTCGTTCCCGGTGACGTTCCCACCGGCGGCGCGGACCCCGTTCCCGGCGTCGTCGATGCACCAGGAAGCCCCGCCGGTGGCCGTGCACTCCGTCTGAGTCTGGGCGCCGTACTTCGAGACCGAGAAACCCCACGACTTCGCGCGCGACTTCGGCGTCCACCCGATGAGCGGCACCGTCAGGATCGGCTCGCCCCCCGCCGCGCGCGTCTCGGAGAGGAACCGGTCGGCCGAGGAACCGAAGGGGAGCGAGCCGGGGTCGGGGTTGTCGTCGGGGACGTTCATGAAGAACCAGTCCATCCCCTTGTTCGACGTGTCGTTCTGCCAGTTGTAGCGGGTCACCGAGTTCCCGCCCCAGCGCCGCACCGGCCACTTCAGGCTCGCCGCCTGCGCGGCGGAGCCGAAGTTCACGCCGAAGATCTGAGGGTTCACCGCCCGCCTGTCGAGGGCGGTGTCGACCGAGACCGTCACCGCCCCGCCGACGGGGGGCGGGGGTGGCGGCGACGTGCGCGCCACGAGCCTCACGTCGTCGACGTAGATCGTGGCCTGGTTTCCGCCGGAAGCGTCCTGGAGACAGAGGCCGTCCCAGGTGCCGGTCGAGAGCCCGAGAGCCGAGAATGGGACCGTCGCCTTGGCCCAGCTCCCGGCCGGAATGCTCCCGCCTGCGACGAAGCCCGCGAGAGGGGCGACCGAGCCGGCGGGGCTCCCCCCGGACATGACGGCCACGCCGAGCTGCTGGCCACCGGCGCCGCTCCCGCGGACCCAGAGCTCGATCGCCTCGTAGTCGTTTCCCGTGAAGCCCGCGTCGCGGTGGAGGAAGAGCCCCGCCCAGCCGTCGGGCTCGAACGAGATCGCGGCCGTCCCCGCGTGGACGACGGCCGTCTGCGCGAGGTTTCGCGTCCCCCACGACCAGTCGGTGAACCCGTTCTGGAGGGAATCGGTGTACACGGCGAGCTGGGCGCGGGCGGGAAGCGCCGCGAAGGCCGCCACGAAGACGGCGAGCGCGAGGAGGGAGGTCCTTCCGGGCCGGTGCCTCCGGACTGAGGCTCTCTGGGTCTGCATTGGTTTCGCCACCGTACGCCCGGGCCACGGCAACCGCTACTCGACCGGGGGGGGGGTGGTCTCCGTCCGAGGTCTCGTCGGGCCGCGTGAAGCGAATGAGACGCAGCGGGCGGGGGCCCGGAGGAGCGTGGGACGGCAACACTTCAGTGGGGAGATCGCGCCTGCCGTGAGCCAAGTCGCTGGAAAGGAACCCCCTGAGGGACTAGATTCCATGATGAGGGCTGCTACGTCCGGCCACCGGCTCGGCCGGAAGGGGGTTTCATGAGGTCTTCACGTTTCCTGCTCCTCGGCGTTCTCATCGCCAGCCTGCCGGGTTTCCGTGCGGCGGCGATGCCCGAGCGTGAAGGCCCCGTCCGCGCCGCGGCCCGCGGCCCGATCGTCGACGTTCCCGGGGGGAGCGGTGAGATGGAGGTCGTCCGCTTCGCCGACCCGGCCGCCGCGGCCCTCCTCGGGACTTCCCTCGGCGACAGCCTCCGACTCGAAGACTGGCCGGTGGCCCCGGGCGTGAGGAGGCCGGTCATCCTCTCCCGGTTCGACGTCTACGCCCCCGACGCGCGGATCGTCCGGATCGTCAACGGCCAGGAGATCGAGCTGCCCCGCTCTCCGCTCGCCTTCTTCAAGGGCGCGACGGCGGACGGCGGCGAGCCGTCGCGGGTCGTTGCCTGGGTCGACCCGGCCCTCGGCGTCCGCGGCGGGCTCGTCTTCGGGCCGGACGGCGTCGTCGAGATCGAGCCCGACCCCGATCCGAAGGCGGGGAAGAGCCTCAGGGTCCTGGATTCGGAGTCGAGGCTCGCGGAAGGAACCGCCCGGCCGGCCTGGTCGTGCGCCCAGGGCGAAGGGGAGACCGCCTACTTCAGCACCCCCGACACGCACGAGATCGCCGGCGAGGCCTACCGCGCGTCCGTCCCGACCTCGATGTCCCCGCTCGCGACGACGCCGACGAAGACGGCCGTCATCTCGTTCGACACGGACGCCGAGTGGATCGCCCTCCGCTGGAGCGGGAGCACGGCGAACACGATCAACCACCTCGCAACGCTCGTCGCCCAGATGACGATCATCTACGAGCGCGACGCGGGTGCGGCGATGGACCAGGGTGTCCGGATCCTCCAGGGCTACAGCATCATCCGCGCGACGGAGGCGGAGGACCCGTACACGGACACGACGGGCAGCGCGAGCTCGACGAAGCTGAACGAGTTCACGAGCTACTGGGAGACGAACTACCCGAGGAGCGTGGTGAAGAGAGCTCTCGTCGCGCTCATCTCGGGCAAGCAGGCGAGCGGAACGACGACTTCCGCCTCGGGAATCGCCTGGGTGGGCGGTCTCTGCAACAGCATCGGCTACAGCGTCGACCAGCTCATGACGGGGCTGAACAGCAACTTCTACGACATGCTCATCCTGGCGCACGAGGTCGGGCACAACTTCGGCTCCCCTCACACCCACTGCTACCCGAACCCGAAGCCGGACACCTGCTACGCCGCGGAGACGAGCTCGGGCAACTGCTTCTCGGGGACGCCGAGCTGTCCGGCCTCCACGAGCTACAACGGAGTGACGACTCGGGGCACGTTGATGGGCTACTGCCACCTGCTCTCCGGCTGTGGTCAGGACGGGCTCGTCTTCCACCCGACGTCGATCTCCAGCTATGTCCTCCCGAACATCAACTCCGCCTCCTGCCTGACGACCGTCCCCGGCGGCGTCGTCCCGAGCGGGCCGAACAGCATCGGCATCTCCCCGACGTCGGGTTCCCTCGCGGGCGGACAGAGCGTCACGATCACCGGGGGCGGCTTCGCGGCCGGGACGACCATCGCCTTCGTCGAGCTCCCCGGCAACAACGTCTTCGGCGGTTCGCCGAACACGAAAGCCCTGACGGGCGTCAGCATCGTCAACGCGAACACGATGACGGCGGTGACGCCGTCGGCGACGAACGCCGGCCTCGTCGACGTCGTCGTCATGAACGCCGACCAGCAGACGGCGTTCATCCGGAACGGCTACACGTACGGCGCGGGCCCGGCCGCTCCTTCCGTGTCCGCGATCAACCCGAACTTCGGCACGACGGCGGGTGGGACGGCCGTCACGATAACGGGCGCGAGCTTCGTGAACGGGGCGACGGTCAGCTTCAGCGGCACGCCGGCGACGGGCGTCGGCTTCACCAGCTCGACGACGCTCACGGCCACGACGCCCGCCCGCGCCGCCGGCCTCGCGAACGTCACCGTCACGAACCCCGACGCGCAGGCCGGGACGCTGACGGGCGGGTACTACTTCGCGCCCACGCCGACGGCGACGAGGTGGTATCCGCTGACGCCGTGCCGGGTCATCGACACTCGGAATGCGAACGGCCCGCTTGGAGGGCCCGTCCTCGCAGCAAACCAGACGCGCACGTTCGACGTGACGACGACCCCGGCGACGTGCGGGATCCCTTCGGATGCGAAGACCCTGACGGTGAACTACAGCGCGGTGGGGCCAGCGCAAGCCGGCGAGCTGCGGGTCTATCCTGGGAACACCACCCCCACGATCGCGCTCGCAGTGCCGTTCGGAGTCGGTGGAGTCAGGGGTAACAACGGACACACCGCCCTGGCGACCGACGGCACGGGGACGTTCAATGTGCGGAACGCGTCCAGCGGAACGGTCCACTTCATCCTCGACGTCAACGGCTACTACAAGTGATCCGGGCCGGGGCTCTCATGCTGGCCGCCGGGTTGGCCCTCTTCGGCGTTCCGGCCCGCGGCCAGACGTCGGGCTGCCTCGGCGCCCCCGCCTCCGTCCACTGCGGCGCCGTCGAGGTGCCGCTCTTCCCGGCCGACAACTGGTGGAACGTCTCCGTGAAAGGCGCCGTCCTCGACGCGCGCAGCTCGAGCATCGTCGGCTGGATCGGCACGGGCGTTGGGATCCACCCCGACTTCGGTGGGGATGACGACGGCAGCCCGCCGGCGATCTACGGGATGGTCCACTTCTCCGTCCCGGGAACGCAGGCCCTCGAGGAGGTCGCCTTCGACTACCCCGACTCGGACGCGGGCGCCCCGGGGCGACCGGTCGGCTACCCGATCCCGCCCGAGGCGAAGACGAACGCGAAGTGGATCGAAGGGGGCTACGCCGGGAACGCGAACCCGGGCGGCGACAAGCACATGCTCATCGTCGACCGGGACAACCGCCTCCTCTTCGAGCTCTGGAACACCCGCTGCGTGCCGGAGGGCTCGGCGTCCTGCACGTGGGAGGCGGGGTCGGGGGCCGCCTGGAGCCTCGACGCGAACGCCCGGAGACCCTTCGGCTGGACGAGCGGCGACGCGGCCGGTCTCGCCATCCTTCCGGGGCTGGTCCGATACTCCGAGGTCTACTCCGGGAGCCCCGTCCGGCATGCCTTCCGGGTCACGATCCGGGGCGTCAACGGCTTCGTCTACCCGGCGTCTCACCTGGCCACGACGAGCACGAACGTCAACGCCCCGGCCCTCGGCACCCGCCTGAGGCTCAAGTCCTCGTTCGCGCTCTCCGGTTACCCGTCGGCCGCGACCGCGACCGACCGGGCCGCGATGGACCGCGTGGTGACAGCCATGAAGGAATACGGCCTGATCGTGGCCGATACCGGGTCCGACATGTACGTCTCGGGCGCCTACGACACCCGCTGGGACAACGGGATCTGGAACCCGTTCTTCGGCGGAATCCGGGCCGGCGACTTCGAGGTCGTCGAGCAGGGCTGGGGCTCGTCCCGCTTCAGACCGGTGACGCCCTGCCGGCTCCTCGATACCCGGAACGCGAACGGGGCGTACGGAGGGCCGGCGATTCCGGCGAACGGGCAGAGGTCCTTCGTCGCAGCCGGGAGATGCGGGTTGCCGGACTCCGTGAGGGCGATCTCCGGCAACCTCTCCGTCGTGAGTCCCACCGCGGCGGGCTCCCTGAAGCTGCTTCCGGGCGACCGGTCCGCGAGTGCAGCGACCGTGATCGGCTATGCCCAGGGGCGGATCGTCGGCAACAACTTCGCGCTCCGCCTCTCGGGCCGGAGCTCCACGACGGGATGGGGGACCTTCCTGGCCCGGAATGAAGGAAGCCAGCCCGCCCAAATCGTGGTCGACGTGAACGGCTACTTCGAGTAAAACTTGGGCTCAGGACAGGAGCACGACATGAGCAGCACCTCGACCCGCTTCGCCACGCTTCTCTTCGCCGCCGCGGCGCTCGCAGCGACCGTCGTTACGGAGCGCGCGGAGGCGCAGGGCTTCCAGTACTACGCGGTGACGCCGTGCCGGATCGTCGACACGCGGGTGGCGAACCCGTTCCAGCCGGCGCCGCGGAACACGACGCCGACGCCGCTGACGGCGCTCTTTCCTCCATCCACGGAGACCTGGTGGCCGGGGCCGTACGATGCGCTGAACCCGGTGCCGTTCAAGGTCCGGCTCGCGCCGCTGTACGACGGTAGCGGGAGCTGCGGCGTGCCGACAACAGCGGTTGCGGTGAGCCTCAACGCCACGATGATCGGTGCGGTCCAGCTGGGGTACTTCAATATGTGGCCGGCCGGGGCCGCATTCCCGACAGTAGCGACGATGATCGTCGGGCAGGGGGAAACGATCGTGTCCAACGGGGCAATCGTGCCGCTCGGCACGTACTCGGCCGGAAATCCGGACATAAACGTGAGGTACACGAAGGCCTCGACGACGGGGACAGCCCACCTGACCCTCGACATTACCGGCTATTTCGCGCCCTGATCGTTCCCGTCCCGCCCCCCGGTTCGGTGATCCTCTGAGAGGATGAGCGCGAGCGCCGGCGACGCCGCCCGGAAGGTCATCGGCCGTGTGCGAGCGGTCCTGAGAGCCTTCGTCGAGCCCGGGCGCGTGGCCATCGAGGTCGCGCGACTCCGGGCTCGGAGCCGGGCGCTCGAGGCGCGCGTGCGTTGTCTCGAGCCACTGCCGGAGCTCGATACCACGATCGCTTTCGCTCACCGGGTCGATCATTTCTGGTGCGACAAGTACGGCTTCTACTTCCTGGGATGGGTTCACTGCTTCGACCGCCGGCTGCTACGGCTCGAGATCGAGATCGGCGAGAGCCGAATCGTCGTCGACACGTTCCACGATCGGCCTGACCTGCTGGACCTCTACCCCGAGTACCCTCACGTCGTCCGGACGGGGTTCGAGGCCTGGGTGCCCTCCAGGCCAGGCTCTCCGATCTCGTGGGTTCTCGTGACGGACCGGGGCTCGCGGCGGATCGTCCCCGACCTGCCCGAGCCGCAAGCGGAGCACTGGGTCCCAACCGACATGGGCGCGGGTTTCGACGTCTTCATCGGCGAGATGAAGAAGGGGAGGGGCCGGGTCCTCGAGATCGGGAGTCGGCTCGTCTCCCCGGATGCGCAGGTCCATAGGAGCCGCTTCCCTAGCTACGTCGGTACCGACATCTTCCCGGCCCGAAACGTGGACGTCGTCACCGACGCCCATTTCCTCTCCCGCACCTTCGCCCCAGGGTCGTTCGACGGTGTCTTCTCCTTGAACGTCCTCGAGCACCTCGCCGCACCCTGGCTCCTCGCCCGGGAGATCAACGCCGTGCTCAAGACGGGGGGGCTCACCTATCACGTGGCGCCCCACACGTGGCCCATTCACGAGATGCCAAACGACTTCTGGAGATTCTCGGACCGCGGCCTGAGCCTCCTGTTCGGACCGGCGGCCGGCTACGACGTGCAGGGCGCCGAAGGCTTCGGCCGGGTGTTCGTCCATCCGGACTGCCGCGCGAGCGCCTTCATCGGGATGCCGGTCGTTCCCAGCGTGGGGGAAGCCTGGGTTCTTTCGAGGAAGGTCCGTGCCATGGCGAGCGGCGAGATTGCCTGGCCGATGGAGATCGCAGAGTCGAGCCGCCGCGCGCTCTCGTACCCTACCGCGAGTTGACGACCGGACCGCCGGGCAAGCGCGAGCCTATTTGCTGGCGTGCGGCGCCGCGCGCGTGGCGACCAGTCCCGATGTAAACGGATTCCTCTCTACCCTGTCGGATTCGGGTACTCCGACTTGACCACGGATCTCGGGTCGACATCCCAGCGTAGCTGCTCCCGGTCGTAGTCTCCCGTCTTCCTGGCAAGGACCCCTACGCCCATGTTCATGGTGTAGCGGTAGAGAAGACGCGTCGGTGCATCGGCGACGAGCGAATACGCCCTGCAGGGCAGGCCCTCGATCGCTTCGATGAGCTCGAAGCCGGTCTGCGGAATGAAGAGATTCGAGATGCCCGCGACTGGAAATCTCCAGAAGTCCCACGGGAGCTCGTGCGCAGGCCAGGTCGGATGCGTGGAGAGGAAGACGTAGCCCCCAGGCTTGAGGATGCGGTTGATCTCGAGGACGACCTTCCACGGAAAGACGAGGTGCTCGAACACAGAGGCCGACAGAACGGCGTCAACCGAATTCGGCTCGAAGTACTTCGAAAGCTCGTGCGCATCGCCGACGACGTCTACACCGCGCCCCGGGTGTACGTCGAATCCGACGAAACGGCCTGCTGTAGGGAACAGGTCCCGTCGCGTGACCCCCGTCACGTCACGTGAGCCGATCTCGACGACGAAGGGCTCGGGCAGCCCGCGGACGATCGCCAGGAATTCGGGAAAGAGCTCGTGAAACCGGAAACGCTGTTCCTTCCGGATGAACGGGCGGTGAAGGAAGTCCAGCAGCGAGAGATACAGTTCCAACTTCGAGCGCACGAAAGAAACGCCTCCCCGATAGAGATCCTACGCCCGGCTCCCCGAAGCCGGCGGAGGATCTGCTCCGTAGCCGATACGAGTTCTTCTCCCAGTATTCGAGCCGCGACAATGCTACGCCTTGAGTATCGATGCGTGAAACAGCCACTGGCGCGGCTCTCGCCCGCGCCGACGCCGGGTCGAGGAGCGCAGCTCGCGAGCACCGCAGACGCGTGCGGCGGCGCGATCGCGAGAGCCGTTGCCAGGCCCTTCAGCGACCGCGCGGCGCGCGCACCGCACGACCACGGCGGTGTCCGCCTAACTTGTTAGGCGGCAGGGCTCGCCGCAGCGAGCGATCAGAGAAGCGGAGGCGATGCCCCGGAGGCGCGCGGGGCCGGCGCGCAGCGAAGCGGAGCGCTTCATGTCAGCCGGCGCCAGCCCAATGGCCATTGGGCTGGGGGCGCGACACGGCGCGTGCCAGGAGGAGGGCCGGGGAGGTGCCTCTGGCACGCGCCGTGTGGAGCGCCCGTCCCCTTCCTCGCCCCGCGCGCCGGAGCCGTCCGTGGTCGCCGCCGTCCCACGGCGCCCGCTGGCGCCGTGCGGTGCTCCGCTCCGGGCGGGCTCGTCGTGGACTGACACGATCTCGTCGAGCGCGAGGAGTGGGAGACGACGAGGACGACGACGACGAGGACGAGCACGAAAGGGCGCCGCCTTCGGCTCCGGGCGGAGGGGCGGTTGAGCTGCCGCTCTTCACGGTCCGCGCCGGCGGGGGCCCCCGCCCCTCGCCGTCACGCCCCGTGAAGCCCCGGCGCGCCGCGTCCCT
>CAZNSS010000142.1:0-8740 GCA_964575465.1 uncultured Holophagales bacterium
CGAGCACGGTCTCGAGGAGGGATCGGAAGTCGCGCAGGTCGACCTTCACGTCGGTGAGGAGGAGGAACTTCGTCAGGGCGAGCTGCCCCTCGCCGAGGATCCGGAAGGCGGAGGCGATCGCCTCGCGCCCGTAGCGGTCCTTGACGACCGCGGCGGCGAGCGAGTGGAAGCCGGTGTCGCCGTAGCTCCAGAGGTCGACGACGCTCGGCATGACGACGGGGAAGAGGGGAGACAGGAGCTCCTGGAGGTAGTCGCCGATGTAGAAGTCCTCCTGCGCCGGCTTGCCGACGACGGTCGCGGGGAAGATGGCGTCGCGCCGCCGGAAGACCCTCTCCACCTCGAAGACGGGGTAGTCGTGCTGCAGCGAGTAGTAGCCGTAGTGGTCGCCGAACGGTCCCTCGGGCCTCCGCACCTTCGGGCGGACCTTCCCGGTGAAGGCGAACTCCGCGTCCGCGACGAGCCGGTGGGGGTGGCCCGGCACGCGGGTCACGGGGAGCTTCCTCCCGAGGAGAAGCGAGGCGAGGAGCATCTCCGGGAGACCCTCGGGAAGCGGAGCGATCGCCGCGAGTACGAGAGCCGGCGGGCCGCCGAGGAATATCGTGACCGGCAGCGCCTCGCCCTTCGACTCGGCGACGTGGTAGTGGAATCCGCCTCCCTTCCCGATCTGCCAGTGGATCCCGGTCACTCGCGGCTCGTGCACCTGGACCCGGTACATCCCGAGGTTGTGCTCGCGCTTTTCGGGGTGCTCGGTGTAGACGAGCGGAAGAGTCAGGAACGGGCCGCCGTCCTCGGGCCACTGCGTCAGCGCGGGGAGGCGCGTCAGGTCGGGCTCGGGCTCGACGACCTCCGTGACAGGGGCCCCGGAGACGTCCTTCATCCCGACCTTCAGCGCCTCGCCGAAGAAGGAGCGGAAGCCCCACAGGTTCCCGGGGGTCGGCGGGAGGAGCTCGTGCGTCGCGCGGACGGCGGTCTTCACGAAATCGAGCGGGCGCCGGCCGAACGCGAGGTCGATCCGTTTCGCCGTCCCGAAGAGGTTCGTGACGACGGGGAAGGAGGAGCCCCTCGGGCGCCTGAAGAGGAGGGCCGGCCCTCCCTGCTCGATGACGCGGCGGTGGATCTCGGGGATCTCGAGCCTCGGGTCGGCCTCGGCCTCGATCTCGAGGAGGTCTCCCCCGGCTCTCAGGGCGGCGAGGAACTGGCGGAGGTCGTCCATCGTCCCCCGAGGTTACGACGCCCCGGTCACGCCGGACTCTCTGCTCCCGCCTTCATCCCTTCGGGAAGAGCCCCTTCAGCTTCGCGAGGACCGTGTCGCGCGCCTTCGCGGATCGCTCGGCCGCGTCGCGACCGTACTCCACCGGCCCGCGGAGGACCTCCTCCTCCGGCCAGGGGGCGAACCGGTAGCACCAGCGTTCTCCTTTCCCGAGCGCCGGCAGCACTTCTTCGAGACGCAACGGACGTCCCTCGAAGAGGAGAGGCATCCCGGGGGACCAGCCGGCCTTCTCGGCGGGGCATTCGAGGACGAGGACCCAGTCGGTCTCCACGCCCTCGTCCTCCACGGCGACGTCTCCCGTCGGGAGGCGCCTCCGCCTCACGGCTCCGGCCGGATGTGGATGCCTCAGGGCGGACGCCAGCTCGGCCGCGCTCGCGAAGCGCCGGGCGCGGTCCTTCTCCAGGCAGGTCTGGACGATGCGCTCGAGCCAGGCGGGGACGGACTTCACCATGGAGCGGACGAGGGGCGGAGGCTCTTCCAGGTGCTTTCGCGCCACGGCGACCGGCGTGTCGCCCCGGAACGGGAGGGTCCCCGTCAGCAGCTCGAAAAGGACGACCCCGAGCGAGTAGACGTCGCTTCGCGCGTCGACGCGGTGGCTCTCGAACTGCTCGGGCGACATGTACTCGGGCGTGCCGAGCGTCACCCCGGTCGCCGTGATCGTCTGCGTGCCGCTTCCGAGGCTTCGGGCGATGCCGAAGTCGACGAGGTGGACGCTCCCGTCCCGCCCGATCACGACGTTGTGGGGCTTGATGTCGCGGTGGACGATGCCGGCCTCGTGCGCCGCGACCAGGGCGTCGGCGATCCGCGCGGTGACGTCCACGGCGTCCGGCGGGGCGAACGGCCCCCGCCGCCGCACCTCCGACCTCAGGTCGGTCCCGTCGATCAGCTCGGAGACGTAGAACGCCTCGCCCTCGCTCGTCCCCCACGCGTGGAGGAGAGGGACCGCCGGGTGGCGGATACGGGAGAGGAGCTCGGCCTCGCGCCGGAACCGGTCGAGGCCGCCCGGCTCGTCGAGGAGGTGGGAGTGGAGGACCTTGAGCGCTTTCCGCGACCGGTCCCTCTCGTCGAGGACCCGGTAGACCGTGCCCATTCCCCCGCGGCCGAGGATCGCCTCGATCCGGTAGCGGTCGGCGTAGAGCTCTCCGGTCGGGTGCGCGCCGGCGGGGCGGGGCCGCGGCTCGTCGTTGTCGAGGGTCTCGACCTCGCTGAAAGGCACCGTCGGCGGAAGAGCAGCCGGCGCCAGGCCGGCGCTCTCTCCGCAGAGGGGGCAGGCGCCCTCTCCGGAGAAGCCCTCGAAGCCGCAGGCCGTGCAAACGGACATCGCCTGGACCTTTCCCGGGTCGATTCTAGTGTTTCGTCGGCGCGGGCGACCGGGGGAATGTAACCGGCCGGTACCACGGCCGCTCGCTCCCGATCGAGCGCGGCCCGGCGTTCAGAGCGGGCCGGGACGCTCGCTCTGCGAATGCTCGGCGAGGAACGCCCGGACGACGGCAATCGCCGACGACGGAACTCGGTGTCCGCCCGCGTGGACCTCGTGCCGGGCGCTCGCGAAGCGGGAGGCCAGGAGGGCGCCGAAGGGGGCGACGCGGTCGACCGAGTAGAACTCGTCGGCGTCCGTCGAGACGTGGAGGACGTGGGTCTGCGCCGACGCGTCGGTCCCGGCGGCCGGTCCCGTCCACTCGCCCGGCAGCCCGCCGCAGAGCCCGACGAGGGCACGGAAGGGGAGCCCGTGAGGGGGCGCGAGGGCGAGGCGGTAGTCGAACGAGCAGGGCTGGCTGAAGCCGAGGAGCGAGATCCGCGACGGGTCGGCACCCCGTTCGACGCCCCAGGCGATCGCGGCGGCGACGGCCGCGCGGTGGACCGCCTGGTTGTCCTCGTGCCGCGGGCTGACTCCCCAGTGGAAGCCGCGCGCGCCGGCGGGGCCGAGCGCTTCGCCGGGGAGGAAGGCCGACTGCGGCCCTTCGACGGCGACGACGCCCCAGCCGTCGGGGGCCATCCGGTCGAGGAGAGGGAAGAGCGTCGCGGCGTGCATCCCGTAGCCGTGGAGGCCCAGGAGAAGCGGGAACGGGCGGGGTGCCTCCGGCAGGCGCGGGAAGAGCTGGAGCGGGACCGCGATCGAGAGCGTCGCGCGCGGGGGGACTCCGCCCGGGGTGCTCACGTGCGCGATGCCTCGCGCCGGAGGCGGGCGAGCGTCGTCCCGGTGAGCCGGGCCACGAGCTCGTCCCGCGCCGGTACGAGGAAGGCGGCCGCCGGTCCTTCCGGGAGGGAGAAGAGCGTCTCGAGGTCCGCGGCCCCTTCCACGGCGAGGACGACGTCGGCGAGCGTGACCTCGGACGCCGGGCGACCCAGGACGAAGCCTCCCGTCCGGCCCCGCTTCGAGCGGAGGAGCCCGGCGCGTGCGAGCTTCTGGAGCACCTTCCCGAGGAAGGGTGCGGGCTCGCCGCACGCGAGGGCCAGCGCGCGTGCCTCGTGTCCCGGGGCCTCGGGCCCGCGAGGGTCGAAGTGCGGCAGCGCCTTCAGGGCCACCTCGGCTGCCCTGGAGAGGAGCATCCTGCTATTCGCCCGCGACGAAGGCGTACTGCTCCGGCGTGAGCGGCACGACGGAGAGGCGCCCGCAGACGAGGAGCGGGGAGCCGGCGAAGACCCTCGCGGCCTTCATCTCGGCGAGCGTCACCGGCTTCTTCAGGGCCTTCCCGGCCTTCACGTCGACGACGGTCCCCTTCGGGTCGGCCGGGTCGGGGCGCGGCGCGGCGTTGACCGTCGCCCTTCCGACGGCGGCCTTCGACTCGCCCGAGTGGTAGACGAGGAGCCGGTCCCCCTTCGTCATCGAGCGGAGGTGCTTCCTCGCGAGCGCGTTCGTCACGCCGTCCCAGACGGCCGTCTTCTCCCGGGCGAGGTCGGCGAAGGAGTACTCCGAGGGTTCGGTCTTCAGCAGCCAGTCCATCAGGCCGGGATGATAGCCGCGGCGTCTCCCGCGGCGGGGGCCCGCCTCGCGGCGAGGCTCGCCTGGCGCCTCCCGAGCCACCCCGAGAGGAGAGCCCAGGCGAGCGCGACCGGGACGAAGAGACCCGCGAGCGCGGCTCCCGTGGCGCCGATGGCCCCCAGGCCCCGGTCGGCGAAGGCGCCGACGACGTCGCCGGAGCGGTAGACGAAGGTGTCGACGAAGTTCTTGGCGGCGTACTTCTCCTCGCGCGGCAGGACCGTGAAGAGGAGCTCGCGCGCCGGGCGGATGAGGGCGAAGTCTCCCGCGCGACGGCCGACCATCACCAGGACGAGAACCGAGGCGGTCGGCGAGACGGCGAGCGCCGTGAAGCCGGCCAGCGTGAGGAGGGGAAGGGCGGCGAGGGTGCCGCCCACGCCGAGCGCTTTCACGACGCGACCCGTGAGGAAGACCTGCGTGAAGGCGGCGAGGAGGTTCACCCAGAGGTCGATCCGGGCGAAGAACGCCGTCCGCTGGGCGGAGTCGGCGAAGGAGGCCTTCACGATCCGCGCCTGCTCGAAGTAGAGAAACGTCGAGCTGACGGTGTAGAGGAGGAGGAAGAGGGAGATCGCGAGAAGGTACGGGGAGCCCGCGACGAGCCGGATCCCCGAGAGGACGCCCGTGCCGGGCGGCACCCCCTCGGGCTCGCCGCCCGGCGCCGCGCTCGCCCGCGACGGGTCGTCCACGCCGAAGTGCCGGACGAGACCGCGGACGCAGAAGACCGCCCCCTCGAGGAGGAGCGCGGCGAGGAGGATGAGGTTCGTCGGGCCGAGGAGGCTCGCGAGGCTCGCGGTCAGCGCGGCCCCGGCCACGGCGCCGAGCGTCCCGCCGACGGCGATGAAACCGAAGAGCCGACGCCCCGCCTCGGGGCGGAAGAGGTCCGCGAGGAAGCCCCAGAAGACCGAGATCGCGAAGAGGTTGAAGACGCTCACCCAGATGAAGAAGACGCGCGCGGCGGGCAGGTGCCACGACCCGGGTGAGAACGTCAGGAGCGCCCAGAACCCGACGAGCGTCGCGATCAGGACGCGGTAGACGACCGGGACGAAGACCCTCCGCGTGTATCTCGAGACGAGCGCGCTGAAGAGGGGGCTGAGCGCGGCGGTACCGGCGAGCGTGCCGACGAAGAGCCACGAGAGCGCGTCGGGGCTCCCGCGGACGCCCATCTCGTCCCTGAGAGGCCGGAGGACGTAGTAGCTCGCGAGGAGGAGGAAGTAGTAGGCCGTCGCCCGGACGAGCGCCGGTGCCTCGCCCTCGCGCAGCTCCACGGAGCGCGCGAGGACGTCGCGGAAGCGGGCCAAGTCAGCCCTTCGCCTTCTTCTCGCGGATCGCCTTCAGGGCCGCGGCCTCGCGCTCGGGGGTGAGGCCCGCCTTCAGGCGCCCGCGGCGCTCGTCGGGGAGCGTCTTCCACCAGGCGAGGGTGTCCTTCGCCGTGGCGAGAACGGGCCGGAAGGTGAGGCCTTCGGCGATCGCCCGGGCCGCGCTCACGAGGTTCGCGCCGGCCGTCTCTCCCGTCGTCGGGAGCCAGACCGGCATGTCGCTCCAGGGGGCGATCTTCAGCTCCTCGAGCGTCTTCTCGTCGGCCCAGGTGAAGGACGCGTCCGAGCCGGAAGCCTCGCGGCACGCCGCGAGCATCGTCCCCATGCCGAGCGGCCCCTTCGGGCCGGTCGCGTTGAAGACGCCCGCCTTTCCCTTCTCCACCATCGCGATCGTCCAGTCGGCGAGGTCGCGCACGTCGACGAACTGCACCGGGTCGGAGGGGGTCCCGGGCGCGAGGACCTCGCCGCCGCGCGCGACGCGCACGGGCCAGTAGGTGAAGCGGTCGCTCGGGTCGCCGGGTCCGACGATCAGGCCGGGACGGACGACCATCGTCCTGCCGGGCATCGCCTTCTCGGCGGCCTTCTCGCAGAGGGCCTTCAGGGCCCCGTAGTTCTCGCCCGTCACCTTGTCTGCGGCCGGCTCGGGGGTCGTCGCCACCGCGCCGCCCTCGTCGACGCCCGCCTTCGACGTGTCGGCGTAGACGGAGATGGTCGAGACGAAGACGTAGAACCCGGCGTTGCCGGCGAGGAGGCCCGCCGAGGCGGCCACGTCCTTCGGGAGGTAGCCCGACGTGTCGATCACGGCGTCCCACGTGCGGCCCTTCAGGGCCGAGAGGTCCACCTTCCGGTCGCCGTGAAGCTTCTCGACGTCGGGGAAGAGGTGGGGGTTCGTCTTCCCGCGGTTGAAGAGGGTCAGGGTCCAGCCCTTCCTCTGCGCCGCCTCCACGAGCTGCGGCCCGAGGAACGAGGTCCCGCCCAGGATCAGGAGGGTCCTTGCGGCCCTCTTCGCTTCCTTGCCTTCCGCGAAGGCGGTGAGTCCGGTCCCTGCAAGGCCGAGCGCCGCACCCGCGGCCGCGCCGGTCCGGAGGAAATCCCTGCGGGTGGAACCTTCTTGCGCGTGGGACATGCGAATCCTCCTTAGGCCGTCCGGAGGCGCCATTCGACCTCCCGAGGCCGGGCCCGGGCCATCCATCGAGGTACGCACCGGGTCCGCGGGGGTTTCCGGAACGTCCGTCCCGTCGGGGGAGCCCTTCAGCTCTCGCGCAGGAGCTCGGCGATCGGGCGCCGGGCGAGGTTGAGGGCCGGGGCCGCCCCGGCGGCGACGGCCAGGGCGATCGACAGGGCGGCGGCAAGGAGGAGGGCGGTCGCGTCGGGGACGAGGAGGCCTCCCATGCCGGCGTACTGGGTCTTGTCGAGCGCCGCCCCCACGAAGTGCGCGAACGTCGCCATGACGGCCCCTCCGAGGAGCGCGCCCGCCAGGCCGTAGACGAGCGCCTCGCCGAGGAGGAATCCCGCGATCGCCCGCCGCCGGAAGCCGAGGACGCGAAGGACGGCCGTCTCGCCCCGCCGCTCGCGGGCGCTCATGGCGAGACTGTTCGCGGTGATGAGGAGGAGGGCGAACCCGGTCGCGAGGCCGACGCTCCCGAGGAGGGCCTGGACGTTCCCGAGCATCTCCATGAACTGCAGCTGCCACTGCCGCTCGGTCATCGCCCGGGCGGGGACGGGCGCGTTCTCGAATTCCCGGCCGAGCGAGGCGGTCACCCGGTCGACGTCGCCCCGCGACCGGGCGAGGACCCAGAACATGTTCGTGCTTCCTTCGTCCCCGGTGAGCTGCTCGAGGTAGCGGCGGTGGAGGTAGAGCCCCGAGTCGAGGCGGAGCTCCATGACGGCCCGGATCGTCGTCTCGATGACCCCGCCCTTCACGGGGGCCTTCACGACGACCCGGTCGCCGATCTTCCAGCCGAACTTCTCGGCGAGGAGCGGCCCGACGAGCGCGCCGGTCGGGTCGGCGATCCAGGCCTTCGCCTGATCGGGGGGGACCTTCGCCTCGCGGTAGATCTCCAGCATCGGCCCGGCGATCGCGGAGGAGACCGGGACCATGTTCTCCGGCCGGGTGTCGCGGTACCAGCCGATGACGAAGTCGAACGGGACGGCCCTCGCGACGCCCGGGGTCGCCTCGATCTTCGCGAGGTAGGCCATCGGCAGCTTGTCGAAGAACGAGGTCTTCGCGGTCACCATGACGCGCTGCGCCATGTAGGGCGACCACTCCTTCTGGAGGGCCGCCGCGAGGAGCCAGAGGAAGCCCAGGAGGCCGATCGAGAAGGCGAAGGCCCCGGCCGTCAGCGTCGCCCGGAGCGGACGCGCCGCGAGGTGGCGGAGGACGTAGCCGGCGTAGGTCAATGCCCGAGTCTACGGCCCGTGTCGCGAAGGGTTTTCGCTATGATGCCGGACCGCGGACGTGATGATCCAGCTCCTGCTCCTCGGCCTCCCGGCCCTCCTCGCCTCTCCGGCCCCCGTCGCCGAGGTCTCGCCCCTCAAGGCGACCGAGCTGGCCGTTTGTCGCGACGTCGTCGACCGGGGCTGCGACAGCGAGGGGCGGACGTTCGGCCCCGACGTGGAGAACGTGGCGTTCCTGACGAAGGTCGAGGGGGCCACCGGCGAGGCGTTCGTCTTCCACGTCTGGACCTTCGAGGGCAAGGAGGTCCGGCGCGTCCGGCTCCCTCTCCGCGCCTCGCCGTACCGGACCTGGTCGTCGAAGCGGGTCAAGGAGCAGCCCGGCCGCTGGAGGGTCGAGGTCCTCGACCCGGTCGGCCGGTCCCTCGGCGTCGTCGACTTCACCGTCCAGCCGCCGAAGATCGACTGATCGGCGTCGCGTCGCGCCTTGACGCCCGCGCGGCGCCGCGGTTAGCGTGATACCGGCCGGGAGGCTAGCTCAGTGGCAGAGCGCCTGCTTTACACGCAGGTGGTCGGGGGTTCGATCCCCTCGCCTCCCACCACCCATCGCTCACAGAACGATCTGCAGGAGGCGCGTGAGCAGCTCCTTCAGCGAGAACATCGTCAGGGCCAGCGGCAGGAGCGGCAGGGCGATGAAGACGACGAGGCCGACGAGGGAGCTCCTTCCGAACGGGAACGGGATGATCGCCTGCACGACGCTGAAGCTGTTCCCGAGGTCCG
>CAZNSS010000143.1:0-8704 GCA_964575465.1 uncultured Holophagales bacterium
CGGCCGGCCGGCGGTCTGGTTCGGGACGAGCGGCGGCGTCGCGGTCCTCGAGGACGGCGGGCTCGTCGTCCACGGCGCCTCGGCGGGGCTGCCGGCCGGCCAGGTCCGCTCCCTGGCGGCTCTCCCGGGCGCCGGCGGGCGGAGGGAGATCTGGGCGACCCTCATCGGGGCCGGACTCTGGAAGTTCGACGGGAGTCGCTGGCGGGCCGTCGAGGCCCGGCCCGCCTTCCGGTCGGACGACGCGGGGATCCTGCTCGCCGCCGAGGACGAGGCGGGCCGGCCGGAGCTCTGGGTCGGAAGCGAGAGGACCGGCCTCGGCCGCTTCGCCTCCGGCCGATGGAGCGCGTTCGACGTCGGGCAGGGACTCCCGAACGACTCCGTCCTCTCCCTTCTCGCGACGCGCGGGGCCGCGGGGCGGACACTCTGGATCGGGACGCGGGGCGGCGGCCTCGCCGAGCTCGTCCAAGGGCACGTCTTGGCCGTCCACGACCGGCGGACCGGGCTCCCGAACAACCACGTCCTCGCCCTCGCCGAGGTCGCGCGGCCCGACGGAAGGCGGGAGCTCTGGGTCGGCACGAGGGGCGGGGTCGCCCGCCGCCTCCTCGACGGCCCCGGCGCGACGTGGTCGGTCCTCTCGGAGGAGACGAGCCCCCCCATCCCGAACAACAACGTCTTCGCCGTGGTGGCGGGCCGGGACGGCGCGGTCTACCTCGGGACGAACGAAGGCGTGGCCCGCCTCTCGAGGACCGGGAAGGACGGAAGCGGGCTGGAGGTCGTCGCGTACGGCACGAACGAGGGCCTCCCGAGCGGCGCGTGCAACTGGGGGAGCCTGGTCGACTCCAGGGGACGCGTCTGGATCTCGACCGCAGCGGGTGCCGCCGTCCTCGATCCGGGGCGCGGGCCGGCCGGCCCGCGGAGGCCCCCGCCGCTCGTCGTCGAGAGCGTCGAGGTCGATGGGATCCGGAAGGCGCGCACGGGTCCCCTTCGCCTCGCGCCGTCGGAGAGGAGCGTCGCGTTCGAGTTCTCGCTCCTCGCCTTCCACGGGGAGTCGCTCGTCCGGTACCGAACGCAGCTGGCCGGCTGGGAGGGATCCCCTTCCGAGTGGGTCGCCTCGCCGCGGCGCGAGTTCACGAACCTCCCCCCCGGGAGCTACGTCTTCCGCGTCTGGGGGCGCGACGCCGATGCCTCCGTGAGCGGCCCCGTCGAGGTCCGGTTCGAGGTGACGCAGGCGTGGTGGCGGCGCCCCGCGGCGCTCGGCCTGTGGGTCCTCCTCGTGGCGGCGCTCGTCCTCCTCGCGGTCCGGTTCCGGGAGAGGGCGCTCCGGCGCCGGGCCGACGAGCTGGAGGCGATCGTCCGCCTCCGGACCCGCGAGCTCGAGGACGCCCGCGACGCCGCGGAGGCGGCGACCGAGAGCAAGAGCCGCTTCCTCGCCCACATGAGCCACGAGGTGAGGACGCCCCTGAACGCGATCGTCGGCTACTCCGAGATGCTCGCCGAGGAGCTGACCGCGCGCGGCCTCGACGAGCTCCTCCCCGACCTCGACAAGATCCGGCGCGCCGCCGGTCACCAGCTCGCGCTCGTCACCGAGGCCCTCGACCTCGGGAAGATCGAGGCGGGCAAGGCCGAGCTCCACCTGACCGAGTTCGACGCGGAGCGCCTTCTCCGCGAGACGGCCGAGACGGCGTGGCCGCTCGTGCGAAAGGGGCACAACGGGCTCGAGTCGAAGGGCCTCGAGGGGCTCGGGACGGTCCTCTCCGACGAGGGGAAGCTCCGCCAGGTCCTTCTGAACCTCCTGAGCAACGCGGCACGTTTCACGGAGAGGGGAACGATCTCGGTCGAGGCCTCCCGGACGGAGGGCACGCTGACGGTCCGGGTGCGCGACACGGGGATCGGCATGACGCCCGAGCAGCTCGAGCGCGTCTTCACCCCCTACGCCCAGGCGGGCTCGGGCACGTCGGCTCGATATGGCGGCACGGGCCTCGGCCTCGTCATCTCGCGGGGCTACTGCGAGCTGATGCGCGGCTCGCTCGAGGCCGAGAGCGTGGCGGGGAAGGGGTCGACCTTCACGGTGCGCCTGCCGGTGCGCCTCGAGAGACGCGGAAGCGCGCGCTGATCCGGCGGATCGGAAGCGCGCCGTCTACCGCCCTTCCTCGCCCCACTCCTTCAGCTTCCGGTAGAGCGTCGCCACGCCGATCCCGAGCCTCCTCGCGGCCCTCTCCCGGTGCCCCTTCTCCTCTCCGAGCACGGCGAGGACGTGCGCTCTCTCCACGTCGGCGAGGGTCTCGCCGGCGCCACCGGCGCCACCGTGGCCTCCGCGGGCGTCGCGGGCGACGTCGTCGGGCAGGTCCTCCGTGCCGACGCGCGCGTCGTTCGCGAGGACCGCCGCGCGCTCCACCGCGTTCGCGAGCTCGCGGACGTTGCCGGGCCAGCGGTGCCTGAGGAGGAGGCGTGCGGCCTCCGGCGTGAAGCCGTTCACCTTCGTCCCGGTCCGGCTGGCAGCGTCGAGGAGGAGCGCGCGCGCGAGCGGGAGGACGTCCTCCGGGCGCTCCCGGAGGGGCGGGATCGGGATCTCGATGACGCGGAGGCGGTAGTAGAGGTCGCGCCGGAAGTGGCCCGACTCGACGTCCTTCGCGAGGTCGCGGTTCGTCGCGGCGACGACCCTGACGTCTATCTTCCGGCTCCGGTTCTCGCCGACGCGCCGCACCTCCCGCTCCTGCAGCGCGCGCAGCAGCTTGGCCTGGAGGCCCAGCGGCACTTCGCCGATCTCGTCGAGGAAGAGGGTGCCGCCGTTGGCGGCTTCGAAGAGGCCGGCGCGGTCGGAGGAGGCGCCGGAGAAGGCACCGCGCGCGTGGCCGAAGAGCTCGCTCTCGAGGAGGCTCTCGGGGAGCGCGGCGCCGTTGATGGCGACGAACGGGCCGCCGGCGCGCGGAGAACGCTCGTGGATGACGCGCGCGAGGACTTCCTTGCCCGATCCGCTCTCGCCGGTGAGGAGGACGGTCGAGTCGACGCGCGCGACGCGGCAGGCGAGGTCGAACGCGCGCCGCATCCCGGGGCTCCGCGCGATGACGCCCGGGTGCTCCTCCTCGACCTTCAGTCGCGTCAGCTCGCTCCGGCGCGCCTTCAGCCGCGCCTCGGTCGCGTGGAGGGCGGTCCGGACGCGGGCGAGGTCTCCCTCGAGGCAGCGCTCCGAGAGGCCCGCGAAGGAGCGCCGCGTCGCCTCGTCCCACCCTTCCTCGGGCTCGCCGGCCATCCGGCAGGCGGCGTCCCCCTTCCCGACGCACGTCTCCTCGATGACGCGGATCGTCCGCCCGTGGCAGACGGTGAGGTAGCCGCTCGCGAAGCCGGTGAGCGTCCAGCAGACCGGCTCGTCGGCGACACCGAAGTGGAGGAGGTGCTGCTCGGCCTCGTACGACTCCTCCCAGAGCGCCTGCGAGAAGTGCCGGGGCGGCGTCCCCGGGTCGCGCGGGACCGGGCGGAACGTCACGAGCCCCTTCAGCCGATGGAGCCTCCCGCCGGCCTTCGTCCACTCCTCCGGGCTCTCCCAGTCGAAGGCGCTCTTCATCGCCTCCGCCGTCCTGTAGCCGTGTGCCCACCCGAAGCGGTAGAGCACGCCCTTGGCGGCAGCGAGGGAGAGCGTGTCGATGAGCTCCTTGCGGAGGAGGCCGAGCGCGGCGGTGTCGAGGAGGACGGCGCGCTCGCCGGCGAAGCGGTAGATGCCCCCCTTCGGGTCGGCGTCGAAGAGGGTGTCGAGCGTCAGGTCGTCGGCGCGCATTCCCGGATCATGTCAAATCGAGAGGAAAGGCTCTCTCGAATCGACCGGTGCAACGTGGGGCCACGCCAGCCCTGACGCCGCAAATCTTGAATCTGCAGTGATTTGTCCCGCGGTAGCGATGCGCCGCCCGGGCCGGTCGCGTGGCCCGAGTCGTGCATTGTGGCGGGACGTGGGGCTCCCCGTGGGGGCCCCCGGGAGGTCCCGATGATCACGATCCGGAAGAGCGACGACCGCGGCCACTTCGACCACGGCTGGCTCGACACCCGACACACCTTCTCCTTCGCCGACTACTGGGATCCCGAGCACGTGAACTTCCGCGCGCTCCGGGTCATCAACGAGGACCGCGTCGCCCCCTCGGCCGGTTTCGGGACGCACGGGCACAACGACATGGAGATCGTCTCCTACGTCCTCTCGGGGGCGCTCGCCCACAAGGACAGCATGGGGAACGGCTCGACCATCGTCCCGGGCGACGTCCAGTACATGAGCGCCGGGACCGGCGTGCGCCACAGCGAGTTCAACGCATCGGAGAAGGAGACGGTCCACTTCGTCCAGATCTGGATCGTCCCCGACCGGCGCGGCTACGCTCCCCGATACGGCCAGAAGACCTTCGCGGAGGCGGAGAAGCGGGGTCAGCTCCGGCTCGTCGCCTCGGGAACCGGTGACGAGGGGTCGATCGCGATCCGGCAGGACGCGAGCCTCTACGCGACGATTCTCGGCGAGGGCCAGGGCGTGCCGCTCGAGATCGCGAAGGGACGTCACCTCTGGGTGCAGGTCCTGCGCGGGGAGGCGGAGATCAGCGGCCACCGCCTCGTGGCCGGTGACGGTCTCGCGGCGTCGGACGAGACGAGCTTCACGCTCCGCGGCGCGGGCGCCGAGGCCGAGCTCCTCGTCTTCGACCTGGCGTGAGGTGAGGCGGGCCGCGGCGCGGGAGCGCCGCGGCTCCGCGTGCGACCGTGCCCGGCTCCGGCTCAGAGGCCCAGCGCCGCCCTGAGCTTCGCGAAGATCGCGGTGTTCTCGTAGACCCCGGAGAACGCCCCGGAGCCGGGACCGAAGGCGAAGACGGGGACCATCGTCGCGCTGTGTCCCTTCCCGACGAAGCCGGCCTCGACGTTCCGCTCGGACGCGGAGCCCCCGGTCAGCGCGAGGCCGCCCGTCTCGTGATCCGTCGTCAGGACGACGAGGGTCTCCCCGTCCTGCGCCGCGAACCCGAGGATGCGCGCGACCGTGCGGTCGAGATCGACGACCTCGGCCGTCGCGCCCCGCGCGTCGTTTTCGTGCGCGGCCGAGTCGATCTGGGACCCTTCGACGAGGAGGAAGAAGCCCTCGTCCCCCGGCAGCCGACTCAGCGCCACGGCGACGGCGGCCGGGAGGAGGCCTCCGCGGCCCTTCGTGATGCGGGGGAGGTCTTCCTCCGCGAGGAGGGCCGCGAGCTTTCCGGCCGGGGCGGTCCGGAGATTCGCCGTCTCCTCCACGACCGCGTAGCCGCGGCCGCCGAGCTCGCCGAGGAGGTACCGGCGGTCGGTCCGGGACGTGAAGAAGCAGCGGCCGCCCCCGACGAGGAGGTCGGTCCCGGAGGCGGCGACGTCGAGGGCGATCTCCTCCTGCTGCTTTCGGGACGGCCGGTGAGCCAGGAAGGCGGCCGGCGTGGCGTCCGTGAGGCTGCTCGTCACGACGACCCCGGTCCGGAGGAAATGCGCCCGGGCGAGCTCGAGGAGCGACGGCACGGGGCAGCCGTCCGCGTCGACGCCGATGGAGCCGTTCCGCGTCTTCACGCCGCAGGCCATCGCGGTCGCCGCGGCGGCGGAGTCGGTGACGAGGTTGTCCGCGGAGCTCGTCTTCGACAGGCCCACGACCGGGAAGCCCTCGATCGCGAGGTGCCCTCCGGCGGAGACGAGCCCCGCCGTCAGGTGCGAGAGGCCCATCCCGTCGCCGATGACGAGGACGACGTTTCGCGGCCGGGACGGGGGGGCTTCGGCGGCGGCGAGGGACGCCGCGAGGAGGGGCGGGGCGAGGAAGAGCCGGAGGAGGCGGCGGAGCATCGCGTCGGAAGACTAACCCGCCGGTGCGCCATTCCCGCCCGAGGAGGCGTTCAGCATCGATCGGGGCAGGACGGGCCGCGGTAGAGGCTCGGGCTCCCGGGGGGCCGGGTGCGGAAGCGCTTGTAGCTCCAGAGGTACTGGAGAGGTGCGAGCCTCACGAGGGCCTCGACGTCGCGGTTCAACGCGCGCGCGCCGGCGAGGAAGCTCCCGCTGGCGATCTCCTCGGAGCCGGGCCGGATGTGGATCCGGTAGCCCGCCCCTCTCGGGAGGCGCTCGGCGAACGCGACGAGGACGACCGACCCGAACCGGGAAGCGAGACGCGGCACGAGGGTGCTCGTGTTCGCCGGCACGCCGAAGAACGGCGCGAACTCTCCCCAGCCGGCACCCGGGTCCTGGTCGGGCAGGATCCCGACGACCTCGCCGCGGCGGAGGGATTGGCACGCCGCCCGGATGCCGGAGGCTTCGGCGGGCAGGAGCCGAGCCCCGCTGCGGCTGCGCGCCGTCGAGTAGACCCCTTCCAGCTCGCGGACCCGCGGCTTTCGGTAGAGGGAGGTGATCGAGTATCGGACGGCCATCCAGAGGCCGAGGAGCTCCCACGCGCCGAGGTGCGGTCCCGCGACGACGACCCCGCGGCCGCGCGCGATCGCCTCGCGCAGGTGCTCTTCGCCGCGCACCTCGACGACGCGGGCGAGAATCTCCTCGATCGGCCTCAGCCAGAGGTGGCCGAGCTCGGCCACCATGCAGGCGGCCTCCTGGAGGCTCCCGCGCTCGAGGCGGCGGCGCCTGGCCTCCGTCAGCGCCGGGAAGCAGAGGGCGACGTTGACCCGGGTGGCCCGCGACTCGCGGAGCGGGAGGACGGATGCCAGGTCCCCGACCTTCCGGGCGAACGCGTGGAGGCCGCGCAGCGGGCAGCGGGACGTGAGGCCGAGCATCGTCCTCCCGGCGAGCGCCGTGACGGGGCGGCTCACCTGCCTCACGCGCGGGCCGTCCGCGCGGCCGCGGTCGGACGTCGTCGAACGCACCTCGGGCACGTCGAGCGTGCCCGCAACGATCGACCCGGGATCCGCCGGCACCTGGAACAACGTTGAACGCGCGTTCATGCCCCGTTCGGCACCGGCGGATTCTACCGAGAGCGGGCGTTCGGCCGGCGTGTCGGAATCCGGCACACCCCGGCCGGCCGGCGCACCCGCCGCCGGCCGCGTTCCGGGATCGCCCGGGAGTGCCCCTCAGCCTCGTCCGTCGGCCGTCATCAGCGTGCCGTAGAGCTCCGGCCGCCGGTCGCGGAAGAAGCCCCACGACGCCCTCTCGCGCCGGATCGCGGCGAGGTCGACCGTGACGACCCGGACCCCTTCCTCCTGGCGCCCCATCTCGGCGAGAAAGGAGCCGTCGGTCCCGGCGACGAACGACGAGCCGTAGAAGAGCTGGCCGTCCTCCTCGCCGATCCGGTTCGCGGCGGCGACGGGGATGACGTTCGCCACCGCGTGCCCGACCATCGCGCGCCGCCACCGGTCGCGCGTGTCGAGCGCGGGGTTCGCCGGCTCCGAGCCGATCGCCGTCGGGTAGAGGAGGACGTCGGCCCCGCCGAGCGCGAGAGCGCGCGCGCACTCGGGGTACCACTGGTCCCAGCAGACGGCTCCGCCGACGGCTCCCGCCTTCGTCGAAAAGACGCGGAAGCCCGTGTCGCCGGGGCGGAAGTAGAACTTCTCCTCGTAGCCCGGACCGTCGGGGATGTGGCTCTTGCGGTACGTCCCGAGGAGCGCCCCGTCGGCGTCGACCATCGCGAGCGTGTTGTAGTAGGCGTTCCCGGCCTTCTCGAAGAACGAGAATGGGAGGACGACGCCGAGCTCCCTCGCGAGCGCCTGGAAGCGCCCGAGCGTCGGGTTCCCCTCGACGGGGCGCGCCCACTCGAAGAAGGAGTCCTTCTCCTCGCGGCAGAAGTAGGGCCCCTCCAGGAGCTCGGGGGTGACGACGAGCTTCGCGCCGAGAGAGGCCGCTTCGCGAACGAGCCGCTCGACGCGGGCCACGTTCTCCTCGCGCCCTCCGCCGAGCGCGCACTGGACGATTCCGAGGGTCAGTGGCTCGCTCGTCATCCGCGTCCTCCCGAGGGCTGCTGCTGGCTGATGCAGTGGAAGGCCCCGCCGCCGAGCAGGAGCTCGCGGGCGGGGGCGTCGAAGACGCGCCGGCCCGGGAAGAGCGCCTCGATCCGCTTCAGCGCCGGGTCGTCGTTCGGCGTGCCGTAGACGGGGACGGTGACCGTCGTGTTCGCGACGTAGAAGTTCACGTAGCTCGCCGCCATCAGCTCCCCGTCGGGATCCGTGACGACGCCGGGCGAGGGAACCGTGAAGACCTCGAGCCGGCGCCCCTTCGCGTCGCGCATCGAGGCGAGGTCGCGGACGATCTCCTTCAGCGCCGCCGCGTTCGGGTCGCCGCCGCCGGTGGGCTCCATGCAGACGGCGACGCCGGGTGCGACGAACCGGGCGACCGTGTCGACGTGGCCGTCGGTGTGGTCGTTGATCAGGCCGTCGGCGAGCCAGAGGACCTTCTCCGCTCCGAGGCCGTCGGCGAGCCGCCGCTCGAGCGCGGCCGGCGAGAGCCCCGGGTTGCGGTTCGGGTTCAGGAGGCACTGGCGCGTCGTCAGGAGCGTCCCTTCGCCGTCCGGCTCGACGGAGCCCCCCTCGAGGACGAGGTCGTCGCGGAACGTCTCGAGGCCCGAGACGGCGGCGACGCGCGTCGAGACCTCCTTGTCGCCCGGCAGGTCGTACTTCCCTCCCCAGCCGTTGAAGGCGAACGAGGCCGCCGCGACCTCGCCCGAGGGCGAGATCACGAAGATCGGCGCGGTGTCGCGCATCCAGATGTCGCCGAACGGGATCTCGTGGACGCGGGCGCCGAGGCC
>CAZNSS010000144.1:0-8681 GCA_964575465.1 uncultured Holophagales bacterium
TTCGACCACATCGTCTTCGGGACCCTCGTCCCGTCCGGCGGAGCGGCGGACGCCGAGGCCGCGAAGGCCGTGGCCGGGACCGGCGGAGCCGCGCCCGCTTCGATCGCGGCGCAGCACGCCTCCGTGGGGAGCGGGCCCGAGGTGACCGAGAAGATCTCCGTCGAGAAGGCCGCGGGGGCCGACGGTCGCACGATCGCCGAGGTCTACGCCCAGCGCGCCGCTCTGAAGGGGAAGGCCGTCGCCGTCCGGGGCAAGGTCGTCAAGTACAACGGCGGGATCATGGGGAAGAACTGGATCCACCTGCGCGACGGCTCCGGGACGGCCGAGGGGAAGAACAACGACCTCACGGTGACGACGACCGAGACGGTCGCCAAGGGGGACGTCGTCACCGTGAAGGGGACCCTGGCCGTCGACCGCGATTTCGGTGCCGGCTACACCTACACGGTGGTCGTCGAGGACGCGAAGGTCTCGAAGTAGGGCCGGGGCCCCTCAGTCTCCGTCCTTCCGGAGCCAGTGGGGGTCCGGAAGGCGGAGACCGAGGCGAACGGAGGCCATCCTCAGGAGGACGATCGTCGCGAAGCCCGCGGCGTCGGCGATCGACTGGGGGAGCTCGAGCGCCGGTCCCGCGAGAACGACGAGGCAGCCGAGGAACGAAGCCGCCGCGTAGAGCGGACCCGGCCGGAAGATCGCGGGCACCTCGCTCACGAGGATGTCGCGCAGGACCCCGCCGAACGTCCCTGTGACGACTCCCATGAGCGCCGCGGGGAGGGGCGGGAGCCCGGCCTCGAGGGCGTAGCGGACACCCGTGAGGCTGAAGAGGGCGAGGCCGAGCGAGTCGACGAAGGTCGACCTCCGGTCGAGCGCGTCGGCGACGGCGAACGCCTTGCGGCTGTAGACGAAGGGGAGACAGAGGAGGAGCGTCAGGAAGACGTACTCCTTGCTGCTCACCCAGAAGAACGGGCGGCGCTGGAGGAGGAGGTCGCGAAGCGTTCCCCCGCCGAACGCCGTCACGAGCGCGAGGGTGAACGTCCCGACGACGTCCATCCTCGCCCGCGCCGCGGTGATCATTCCGGAGATCGCCGTTGCGAAGACGGCGGCGGCCTCGACGGCCGTCGCGAGCTGGGGCGGGGGAGGGGTCATGGCGGGGAAGTGTAGCCGTCGGGCCGCCCTTCCCGGGGCTGGAGCGCGAGCCTCCGGAGCGGGACGAGGTAGAGCGCGAAGACGCCGCCCGTCGCGACGAGGGCGCCTCGGAGGCCGACGGCCTCCACGAGGGCGCTCCCGAAGAGCGGACCTCCCATCATCCCGGCGGCGTAGGCGACGTTCACCAGGGAGAAGACGCTCCCGAAGCTGCGGCTTCCCATCGCCTCGACCGCGTCGGCGAGGCCGGGGCTGACGGGGCTCAGGACGAAGGAGGCGGTGACGCCGAGCGCCGCCATGGAGAACGCGACCGCGCCCGTCGTCGAGAGGAACGCGGGGAGCGGTACGAGAAGGGCGGCGAGGGCGAAACCGGTCAGGAGCACCTTCCGCCGGCCGAGCCGGTCGGAGAGACGGCCCATGAGGGGCGACGTGAGGGTGTGGGAAAGCGCCGCGGCCGCGAAGAGGAGCCCGATCCCGGAGGCGGACATGCCGAGCGAGGCGTCGAGGTACAGGGGAAGCGTCGACTCGAGGAGCGCCCACAGGGCCGCGCCCATGGCCATTGCCCCGGCGAGGATCCTGACGGGGGCGTTCTTCAGGAGCTCCCCGAGGCCGACTCGGACGCCGGCGGGCGGGTCCGCCTCCCGGAGGAAGACGACCCGCGCGGCAGCGTCGACGAGGGCGAGGCAGGCGGCGAGGAGAAACGGGCTCCGCGGGCCGAATCCCTCGGTGAGGAAGCCGGAGACCGGGGGGCCGAGGAGGACACCGACGTTCGCGGCGGCGAAGGCGGTGGCCATGGCCTGCCCCCGCCGCTCCGACGGGAACCCTTCCGCGAGGAGGGCGAGGCCCGAGGTCCAGGTGGCCGCCGCGGCGAGGCCCTGGAGGACCCGGGCGAGAAGGAGAAGCGGGTAGGAGGACGCGAAGGCGAAGAGGACCGTCGTCGCGCCGAGCCCGACGAGGCCCCACAGGAACGGCCGGCGGCGGCCGATCCGGTCGGACAGCCGGCCGAGGGGCCACGTCCCCGCGAGGATGGCCGCGGCGTAGGCGCCGAAGAGGATCCCGACCTCCATCTGCGAGAGGCCCAGCGACTTCGAGTAGTGCGGCAGGAGCGGAACGAGGAGGTAGTAGAGAATGGAATCGGTGAAGAACGCCAGCCCGACGACGAAGAGGAGTGCGGCGGGACGGGCAGGGCGTGGCACGGCGGCATCGTAGACGGAAGGGCCGGTCGCGCGGGCGTCCCGGCGGAGAGGCCTTCGAGAGCGCCGCGCCTAGAATGGTGCCGAGGAGAGGTCGTGACGGACAAGCGGCTCGGTTCCACCTGGCAGGTCTTCCGCCTCACGTTGCGCTACACCGCGGCGACGAACACGAAGGACCTCATGCACAGGATCCAGCAGCTCCCGCTGGAGCCGACGGACCCCGAGCGGCTGGCGCCGCTGGTCCACGCCGTCTTCTCCGAGATCGACAGGGACTCCGAGGCCGAGGAGAAGAGCCCGGTTCTGCGTGCGGTCCAGAAGGCCTTCCGGCCGACCGAGGGGCAGAAGGACCGCCGGAAGCTGAAGAAGTCCTTCGACGCCTACGTGAAGGCCTGGCAGGCGAAGGGCGGGACCTGAGCCCGGCCTGGTCGCGGCTCGAATCGACCCGCCTGGCGAACGCGCGACGACGTCGCAGCTCTGTATGACGCCCGTCATCCGAGCGAGCAGAGCGCTTCCGTCCGTGCTTGACGAGCCCTCCGACCCGGGGCGACAGTTCCGGGCGTGATCAGCAGACACGCCCACGCCCGTGTTCCCGAGGCCGATCCGTGAGCCGGGGCGCCGTCGTCGCCGAGACCCTGGCGGGCCTCCTTCTCGGAACCGCCCTCGGCGTCGGGACCTACACCTTCGTCTACGCGAAGGGCGCCTCCTACCTCTCCAGCGACCCGAACGCGTGCGCGAACTGCCACGTGATGACCGAGCAGCTCGACGCCTGGTCGCGGGGGAGCCACCGGGCGGTCGCCACGTGCAACGACTGCCACACCCCCCCGGGCTTCGTCGCCAAGTACGCGACGAAGGCCTCGAACGGGTTCTGGCACTCCTTCGCCTTCACGACCGGGCGCTTCGCGGACCCGATCCGGATCACGGAGAGGAACCACCGTGTCACGGAGAAGGCCTGCCGGAAGTGCCACGCGGACGTCGTCCACGACATCGACCGGATCACCCGCGAGGGCCGCGAGCTCTCGTGCGTCGAGTGCCACCGGTCCGTCGGCCACCAGCACTGAGAGAAAGCGCGAGAAGCGAGGCAACGAGATGACCGAGAAGCAGACCAGCACCGCGAGGACGATCCTCGTCACCGCCGCGATCGCCGCGTTCGCCGCCGTCGGCGTGACGGCCCTCCTCGTCAACATCATGGAGCACAAGCAGGAGGCGAAGAACCCGTTCTTCCGCGTCGTCGAGCTGACCGACGACACCGAGGACCCGGCCGTCTGGGGGAAGAACTTCCCGGTCCAGTACGACTCCTACAAGCGGACGGTCGACATGGTCCGGACGAAGTTCGGAGGGAGCGAGGCGCTTCCGCGGACGCCGACCGAGAAGGACCCGCGCGGCTTCGTCACCAGGTCGAAGATCGAGGAGGACCCGCGGCTGAAGAGGATGTGGTCCGGGTACGCCTTCGCGGTCGACTTCCGCGAGGAGCGCGGCCACGCCTACATGCTCGACGACCAGACGTTCACCGAGCGCCAGCAGGTGGTGAAGCAGCCCGGGACCTGCATGAACTGCCACGCCTCGACGTACGTCACGATGAAGAAGCTCGGCGACGGCGACGTCCTGAAGGGCTTCGAGAAGATGAACCAGATGCCCTACTTCGACGCGCGCAAGCTCGTGAAGCACCCCGTCGCGTGTGTCGACTGCCACGACTCGCAGTCGATGGCGCTGCGCATCACGCGCCCCGCCTTCATGGAGGGGATCCGGGCGTTCAAGGCGTCCCAGGGCGTGGCGGACTACGACGTGAACACGCAGGCGACCCGGCAGGAGATGCGGACCTACGTCTGCGCGCAGTGCCACGTCGAGTACTACTTCAAGGGACCCGAGAAGCGACTCACGTTCCCGTGGCACAAGGGCCTGAAGGCCGACGAGATCCTGGCCTACTACGACGAGGTCGGCTTCAAGGACTGGACGCACGCCGAGTCGGGCTCGCCGAACCTGAAGGCGCAGCACCCCGAGTTCGAGATGTACAGCCAGGGAATCCACGCCCGCTCGGGCGTCGCCTGCGCCGACTGCCACATGCCCTACACGAAGGTCGGCGCGATGAAAGTCTCCGACCACCACGTGAGGAGCCCGCTCCTCAACATCAACAAGGCCTGCCAGACGTGCCACCGCTGGTCCGAGGAGGAGCTCAAGGGTCGCGCCGAGACGATCCAGGCGCGGCACACCGAGATGCGCAACCTCGCCATGGACGCCCTCGTGTCGCTCATCGACGACCTGAAGGCCGCCCGGGAAGCGGGGAAGACCGACGACGAGATGGCGGTCGCCCGGAACTTCCAGCGCCGCGCCTCGTTCCTCCTGGATTTCGCCGAGGCCGAGAACTCGGTCGGTTTCCACGCGCCGCAGGAAGGGGCGCGGATCCTCGCGCAGTCCATCGACGCCTCCCGCAAGGGGCAGCTCGCCATCCGCGGGGCGCTCCCGGCGACGCCGCAGCCGCAGCAGAAGGCTTCCGGCCCCCCGGTCGCGACGGCCTCCGGCACACCCGTGAGGGTCGCGGCGGTCTCGACGCGCTGACGCTCCCGGACGAGGGCCGGGCGAGAATCCCCGCATGGACCGCCCGGCCTACGACGCCTTCACCCGTTCCCTCGCGTCCGCCCTCGGCGCCGACCCTCGTGTCGTCGGCCTCGTCGCCCTCGGCTCGATGTCGGGGGACGGGGTCCCGCCCGACGCCTTCTCGGACCACGACTTCTTCGTCGTCACGGTGGCCGGCTCGCAGGAGTCCTTCCGGACGGATCTCGCCTGGCTTCCGGGCGCGGGCCGGGCGGTCCTCGTTCACCGCGAGACCGAGCACGGGCTGAAGGTCGTTCTCGAGGACGGGCACCTGCTCGAGTTCGCCGTCTTCGACCTCGACGAGCTTCTCGTCGCCCGCGCGAACCGCTACGCCGTCCTGATCGACCGCGGCGGCGTGGCGGCGCGGATGGCGGAGGTCGCCGCCAGGCCCGTCGAGTCCCCGGCCGACCGTTGGCTGTCGGGCCAGCTCCTCGGGAACCTCCTCGTCGGCGGGGGGCGAGCGGCCCGCGGCGAGCTTCTCTCGGCCCGGCTCTACGTCGCCGGGTACGCGGCGGGCCACCTGCTGCGGCTGCTGGCTCGTCACGTCCCGTCCGAGTCCGAGGTGCCCCTGGACGACCTGGATCCGTTCCGGCGCTTCGAGGGGGCGTACCGCCGGCTCGGCGGCGAGCTGAACGCGGCGCTGGAGAGGGAACCGCTCGCGGCAGCCTTCGCCCTCCTCGACGTCGCGGAGCGAGAGCTGGGGCCCGCGATGCCCGCGTGGCCCTCGGGTGCGGCGGAGGCCGTCAGAAAACGCCTTCGCGAGGCGCGGAAGGAGAGGGGCGCCGGGTAGAATCCCCGGCTGCCATGCTGTTCAAGACGATCATCGAGCCCTTCCGCATCAAGTCGGTCGAATCGGTCAAGTTCACGACCCGCGAGGAGCGCGAGAAGGCGCTCGTCGAGGCCGGGTACAACGTCTTCCTCCTCCGCGCGGAGGACGTCCTCATCGACCTCCTGACCGACTCCGGGACGGGCGCGATGTCGTCGGCCCAGTGGGGCGCCCTGATGCAGGGGGACGAGAGCTACGCCGGGAGCCGCTCGTTCTACCGCTTCCGCGACGTCGTCACGGACCTGACGGGCTTCAGGCACGTCATCCCGACGCACCAGGGGCGGGCCGCCGAGCGGATCCTCTTCCACACGATCCTCAAGCCGGGAATGGTCGTCCCGAGCAACACGCACTTCGACACGACGCGCGCCAACATCGAGGTCGAAGGGGCCGAGGCGCGCGACCTCGTCATCGCCGAGGGGAAGGTGCCGTCCCTCATCCACCCGTTCAAGGGGAACATCGACCTCGCGAAGCTGGAGAAGACCCTCGCCGAGGACGGGGAGAAGGTCCCGATCGTGATGGTGACCGTCACGAACAACTCCGGCGGAGGTCAGCCGGTCTCGCTGGAGAACCTCCGCGGCGTCCGGGCCCTCTGCGACAAGTACGCCAGGCCGTTCATCCTCGACGCCTGCCGCTTCGCCGAGAACGCCTGGTTCATCAAGATGCGGGAGCCGGGCCAGGCGGATCGGACCCCGAAGGCGATCGCCCAGGAGATGTTCTCCCTGGCCGACGGCGCGACGATGTCGGCCAAGAAGGACGGCCTCGCGAACATCGGCGGATTCCTGGCGGTCAACGACGACGCCCTCGCCGCCTCCTGCCGGAACCTGCTGATCCTCACCGAGGGCTTCCCGACCTACGGCGGCCTCGCCGGGTACGACCTCGAGGCGATCGCGCGCGGGCTCGAGGAGGTCGTCGAGGAGCCGTACCTGCGCTACCGGATCCGGTCGACGGCGTACCTCGCCGACAAGCTGACCGCGGCGGGCGTCCCGATCATCCAGCCTCCCGGCGGCCACGCCGTCTACATCGACGCGCGGGCGATGCTTCCGCACGTCCCGCCGCTGCAGTACCCCGGCATCGCCGTCGCGAACTCCCTCTACGTGGAGGCCGGAATCCGCGGCGTCGAGATCGGGACGGTGATGTTCGGGATGCAGCCGGACGGGACCGAGAGGCCCGGCGCGATGGACCTCGTCCGCCTCGCGATACCGCGGCGGGTCTACACGCAGTCGCACGTCGACTACGCGGCGGAGGGCGTCCTCGAGGTCTTCCGCAAGCGCGAGGAGCTCCGGGGCCTGCGGATCACCGAGGCCCCGAACGTCCTCCGGCACTTCACGGCGCGCTTCGCGCCGCTCTGAGCGGAGCTTCGGTCCCCGGTCGCGGCCTGGCGGGGGTACCGTCCTGCCGCTCTCCCGGACGGAGCTGGCGAGTCTCTTCGTGGTGCTCGTCGTCGACGTTCACCGCCCAGAGGTCGTGCCGTGCGCCGTACAGGTTTCTCACGGCGTACATGCCGGTGACCATGGCGTGGTCCTGGTTGTCGTACCGGTGCATGCCGTTGCGCCCGACCTGCAGGAGGTTCGGGAGCGAGGCCTCGAGGAACCGCCGGACGACCTCGACGTTCTCACCGTAGCCGGGGTCGTACATCGGGTACGTCTTCGGCATCCTGACCACGGCGCCGTCGATGGCCCGGGTCCCGGGACCGACGAGCCCGGTCTGCACGATCTCGCGGCGACCGAGCTCGATGAGCTCCTCGTCCGGCATCGTCCAGATCGGGTCCGTCCGGAAGCAGAAGTACTCGAGCCCGAGACACGTGACGCCGGGACGCGGGACCATGGCCGCGGACCAGTTGTTGAAGTTCTGGACCCGGCCGACCCGGACCTCGGGGCTGTGGACGTACACCCAGTTGTCGGGGAAGAAACGCTCGCCCTCGAACATGACGGCGACCAGGATGAAGTCGCGGTGTCGGAGCTTGGCGGCGGCCTCGAGGACCTCCCGGGGAGGTGCGGGGTCGAGCGCCAGGGCCAGCTCTGGCAGCGGCATCGAGGAGATGACCGCATCGCCGGCGTGGCGCTCCGGACCGGCCGGACCCTCCGCCTCCACGCCCGTGACGCCTCTTCCGGGCTCCCAGGTGATTCGCCTGACGGGGCGCCGGAGGAGGACGGGAGTCCCCTTCGATTCGAGCTTTCTCTGAAACGTCTCCCACATCTGGCCCGGCCCGAGGCGCGGGTAGTCGAACGCGTCGATGAGCGTCTTGACGCTGCGATCGGGCTTCACCGCGTGCCAGACGGCCTTCCAGAGGGAGAGTCCGCGGATCCGCTGCGCGGCCCAGTCGGCCCGGATCTGCGTGCAGGGAACGCCCCAGACCTTCTCGGTGTAGGTCTTGAAGAAGATGGAGAAGAGACGCCTTCCGAACCGGTTCGAGACCCAGGTCTCGAAGTCCTCCTCGGGCAGGCTCGGCCGCAGGTTCGCCGCGAGATAGCTCAGGGCACACCGGACGCTCTCGACCGGGCCCAGTCCGAAGAAGGCTTCGACGGGCTTGAGGGGATAGGAGAACAGCTTCCGCCGATAGAGGATCCGCGACTGGCGGGGAACGCGTGCGAGATCCTCGTTCAGCATCGAATGCCAGAGTTCCTCGACCTCGCGGACCTTGGTGAAGAACCGGTGGCCTCCGATGTCGAACCGGTAACCCGCGTGCTCGACCGTGCGGGCGATTCCCCCGACGAGCTCGTCCCGCTCGAGGACCGTCGCAGTCCCGCCGTGGAGGCTGTTCTCCCACGCGGCCGTCAGCCCGGCCGGTCCGGCGCCGATGACCACGAGCGAGAGAGGGCCGCGAGGGCGGGCGGTCGCGGAAGACGTCGTCACCTCGGCCTCGGATCGCGAGGCGCCGCGAAGGCGCCGGAGCGGGGCGGCGGCCCCGGGGGAGCGTCGAACGCCCCGGAGCGGGG
>CAZNSS010000145.1:0-8645 GCA_964575465.1 uncultured Holophagales bacterium
CCGGCTCCCCCGCCACCCGCCTCGGCTGGGAGGAAGGCGCCTGGCGCCTCGTCCTCTACGACCCGATGACCGGGACGCAGACACCCCTGACCCGGGGATGGCCCTCCCGCAAGTAAGATCGGCGGGTGACGACCCCCGCGCGCCGCGAAGCCCGCCGCGTCCTCGAGATCGAGGCCGCGGCGATCCGTTCCCTCGCCGGCGGCCTCGACGACGGATTCGACACCGCCGTCGCGCTCCTGCACGGGACGTCGGGGCGCGTCGTCGTGACCGGCATCGGGAAGAGCGGGATCGTGGGACAGAAGATCGCCGCGACGCTCGCCTCGACGGGGACCGCCGCCTTCTACCTCCACCCGGCCGAGGCGATCCACGGCGACCTCGGGATGATCCTCGCGGGCGACGTCGTCCTCGCCCTCTCGCACTCGGGCGAGACGGAGGAGGTCGTCGCACTCCTCCCGCACGTCCGCCGGCGCGGCGCCCTGCTCGTCGCCCTGACGGGCCGGCGCGGCTCGACCCTCGGCCGCGAGGCGGACGCCGTCGTGGAAGCGGCGATCCGCGAGGAGGCCTGCCCCCTCAACCTCGCCCCGACGGCCTCCACGGCCGCGCAGCTCGCGATGGGCGACGCCCTCGCGATGGCCGTCTCGGTCGAGAAGGGGTTCCGCCCCGAGGACTTCGCCGCGCTCCACCCGGGCGGCAAGCTCGGCAAGCGCTTCCTCAAGGTGGCCGACCTGATGCACGCGGGTGGTGACGTTCCCCTCGTGCCGCTCGACGCGCCGATGAAGGACGTCGTCTACGAGATGTCGAAGAAGCGGCTCGGGATAACGGGCGTCCTCGGCGCCGACGGCCGACTCGCCGGGGTCGTCTCCGACGGCGACCTCAGGCGCCTCCTCGAGCGCGAGGGGGAGAGGGCCTGGAGCGTGGACGCGGCCGGCGCGATGAACCGCGCGCCGAAGACGATCGCTTCCTCCGCCTTCGCGACGGAGGCGCTCCGCCTGATGGAGGAGCGGAAGATCACCTCGCTCTTCATCGTCGGCGACGGGGGCCGTCCCGAGGGGATCGTCCACCTCCACGATCTCTGGGGCGTGGAGTCGATATGACCCCCGGGGCCGCTGTCGGATAATCCGGGAATGCCCACAGCGCCGATCGTTCCCGACGACCTCCGGACGAAGCTCCTTCGAATCCGCGCCCTCGTCCTCGACGTCGACGGCGTGCTCACCGACGGGACGCTCACGTTCGACGAGGAAGGCCGGGAGCTGAAGTCGTTCGACGTGAAGGACGGTCTCGGGCTCGTCCTCCTCCGCGACCTCGGCTACCGGATCGGCGTCATCTCGAGCCGCACCTCGAAGGTCGTCTCCCAGCGCTGCCGCGACCTGAAGATCCCCGACGAGTGCATCCTCCAGGGCGAGCTCGACAAGGCGGCCGCGTTCGACCGTCTCGTCGGAAGGTGGGGCCTCGAGGGGTTCGAGGCCGTCGCCGTCGGCGACGACCTCCCCGACCTCGGGATGATGCGGCGCGCCGGGGTCGGCGCCTGCCCGTCGGACGCGGTCTCGATCGTGAAGGACGCCGCGGCGCTCCACCTGACCAGGCCCGGCGGCGCCGGCGCCGTCCGCGAGCTCTGCGACCTGGTCCTCGAGATCCGCCGCGGGGCCCGGGCCGACAAGCCGCAGGAGGTGAAGCCTCCGCAGCCGCCGGGCGACGGCTCCGTCGTCCAGTTCCCCGGCTCGCGCGGGTAGGCCTTCCTCAGCCGGCGGGCGAGGCGGGGCCGCTCTTGCGGAAGAGCCAGGCGAGGCCGATCCCGAGCAGGTAGAGCGCGATCATCGGGAGCGCGAAGGCGCACTGCGTCGGGATGTCGGGGGTCGGCGTGATGAGCGCCGCGATGACGAAGATGACGAGGACGGCGTAGCGGAACTTCTGCAGGAGCCACTTCTCCGTCACGACGCCGATCCTGACGAAGAAGACGATGACGATGGGCGTCTGGAAGACGAGCCCCATCCCGAGGAGGATCTTCGCGAGGATGGAGAGGTAGTCGTCGATCTTCAGGACCGGCGTGAAGTCGGCTCCCATCGAGACGAGGAACTTCGCCACCATCGGGAAGGCGATCTCGTAGCCGAACCAGCCGCCGGCGCAGAAGAGGGCCGCCGTCGAGAAGACGAACGGCCAGACCCACCTCTTCTCGTGGCGATAGAGCCCGGGCGCGACGAAAAGCCACACTTGGAGGAGGATCACGGGGCTCGCGAGGAAGATCCCCGCGATCAGCGCGATGTTCAGGTAGAGCATGAACGGCTCGGTGAGGTTCGTGTAGGCGAGCTTCGTCCCCGCGGGGAGGACCTCGAGGATGGGCCGCTGGGCGATGCGGAAGAGGTCCTGCGCCTTCCACCAGGCGAGGAAGAACCCCCCGGCCACCGCGAGAGCCGAGTAGAAGAGCCTCTTGCGGAGCTCCTCGAGGTGCTCGAGGAACGTCATCCGCGTCAGGTCTTCGGCGGGGCTCTCCGTCACGAGGGCGAGATCGGGTCGCGGCGCTCTTCCGGGGCGGCGCTGGCGACGGTCCCCTCGGCGGCGACGGCCTTCGGGCCGGGCTCGGGGTCGGGCTTCGGGGCCTCGTCGCGGGCCGCCTTCTCCACTTCCTCCTCGATCGACCGCTTGAGGTCGCTCGAAGCCCTCTTGAACTCGCCGAGGCCCTTCCCGAGCTGCTTGCCCAGCTCCGGGAGCTTCTTCGGACCGAGGATCAGGAGGGCCAGAGCGAAGATGAAGATCAGCTCCGGCATTCCGAGGTTGCCCATGGCGGCGGAATCGTCCGCTGCGGCCTCCCCGGAGTCAAGGCCGATTCCGCAGCCCCTCCCGCCCTCGGCACGCCGCGTGCTACCGTCCGCTCCGGAGGCCCTCGTGACGCCGAATCCGCGCCGCTCCCGCGCCCTGAAGCTCCTCGCCGCCCCTCTCGTCCTCGCCGCCACCACTCTCCTCGGCGGGACGCTCGGGCCGCGCCTCCTCGCCGTCTCGGACGCGACGAACCCGAGGATGAAGGAGTACGCGGACCTCCTCGCCACGGCGCGGGCCTGGTACGCGGACGACCTCGGCACGGAGAAGCTCGTCTACTCCTCGATCGAGGGGATGCTGAACACGCTCGACCCGCACTCGAACTTCCTCGAGCCCGAGGAGTACGGCGCGATGCAGGAGAAGCAGCGCGGGTCGTTCTACGGGCTCGGGATCATCATCTCGAAGCGGAACGGGCGGGTCACGGTCATCACCCCGGTGGAGGGCTCTCCCGCCCAGCGGCTCGGGATCCGCGCGGGCGACATCATCGACCTCGTCGAAGGTCAGCCGATCGACGACCTCCCGATCGACGCCGTCGTCAAGAAGCTGAAGGGGCCGAAGGGGACGAAGGTCAACATCACGATCGTCCGCCCCGGCCTCGGTGAGCCGCTCCAGATGACGGTGACGCGGGCGGAGATCCCGACGAACTCGGTCTCCTTCGCCTTCATGGTCGAGCCGGGCGTCGGCTACATCCGGCTGAAGGACTTCACGCACACCTCGGCCCCCGAGATCGCCGAGGCCTGGGCGAAGCTCGAGAAGCAGGGGATGAAGAAGCTCGTCTTCGACCTCCGGGCGAACCCCGGCGGCCTCCTGGACCAGGCGATCGCCGTCTCCGACTTCTTCCTGCGCAAGGGGGAGAAGGTCGTCATCACGCGCGGGCGCCAGGCGAGCTCCGAGCAGGTCTTCACCGCGCCCGGCCGGAACACGAAGGCGCGCATCCCGGTCGTCATCCTCGTCAACAAGGGGTCGGCCTCGGCCGCGGAGATCGTCGCCGGGGCGGTCCAGGACCAGGACCGCGGGGTCGTGGCGGGGACGACGAGCTGGGGGAAGGGCCTCGTCCAGTCGGTCTACACGCTCTCCGACGGCGCCGGACTCGCCCTGACGACGGCGAAGTACTACACGCCCTCGGGCCGCTGCATCCAGCGCGACTACAAGGAGTACATCGAGTACGTCACCCCGGCGGACGAGGAGGATGCCGAGGCGGACGCCGCGGCCGACCCGGCGAAGAAGGACGTCTTCCGGACGGCGGGAGGCCGGGTCGTCTACGGCGGGGGCGGCATCACCCCCGACGTCGTCGTGAAGGCCGAGAAGCTCTCCCGCTGGATGGCGACTCTCTACGCGAGGGGCGTCTTCTTCGAGTGGGCCGTCCAGTACCGCGCGAAGAACCCCGAGATCCCGCGCGACTTCAAGGCGACCGACGCGGTCCGAGAGGACTTCTTCGCCTTCGCCGACGGCCGCCCCAACGCGCCGGAGACGCCGGCCCGGGCGGCGTTCGCCGAGGAGAAGGACAAGGCCGCCCTCGATCGCGCGCTGTCCGAGGAGCTCGTCGGCGCCGTCCACGGCGCCGAGGCGGGCTACCGCGTCTCCATCGACGGGGACGTCCAGCTGAAGAAGGCCCTGACCCTCTTCCCCGAGGCGGAGAAGCTCGCGGGCATCCCGGCCGCGCCCGAGACGATCGCCAAGAAATAGCGATTCGCGGCCGCGGGAGCGGCGCGGCGGGCCGGGAGATGCCGGTCTGCTACGCTCCCGCGGCCATGAAACTCGGCATCGTCGGCCGGCCGAAGACCGGAAAGACCACCCTCTTCAACCTCCTGACCCGCTCCCACCAGTCCGTCGACAAGTTCGGCGCCGTGCGGGAGACGCACGTCGGGACCGCCCACGTGCCGGACCCGCGCCTCGACCGCCTCTCGGCGCTCTTCAAGCCGAAGAAGCACACGCCGGCGACCGTCGAGTTCGTCGACGTGCCGGGGATCGCGAAGGGGGAGCAGGAGAAGATCGACCTCTCCGCCCTCAAGAGCGTCGACGCGCTCGTCCACGTCCTGCGCGCCTTCGAGGACCCGGACCTCCCCCACGAGGGGGGCGTCGACCCGGCGCGCGACGCGAAGGCGCTCGACGAGGAGCTCGTCCTCTCCGACTACGTCCTCCTCGAGAAGCGCCGCGAGAAGCTCGAGAAGGAGCGGAAGAAGAACCGGTCGGCCGAGCTCGACGCGGAGTGGGCCGCGATCGAGAAGTGCCTCCCCGCGCTCGAGGCGGGGACCGCGCTCCGGGCCGCCGGGCTGTCGCACGAGGACGAGAAGAGGCTCCGGGGCTTCACGCTCCTCTCGCTCAAGCCGCTCCTCCTCGTCGTGAACGTCTCCGACGCCGACGCGGCGGCCGAGCCGGTGGAGCGATTCGGCCTCCAGGGTTTCGCCGCCCAGCCCCACGTCGCCGTGGCGCGCGCGGCCGCGAAGATCGAGATGGAGCTGAACGACCTCCCCGACGAGGACGTCCCGGCCTTCCTCGCCGACCTCGGCATCGCCGAGCGGGGCATCGACCGGATCCTCCGCGCCTCCTACCGCCTCCTCGGCGTCCAGTCGTTCTTCACGGCCGGCGAGGACGAGTGCCGGGCCTGGACCGTCCCCGTCGGGGCGACCGCCGTGGAGTGCGCCGGGACGATCCACTCGGACCTCGCGCGCGGCTTCATCCGCGCCGAGGTCGTGCTCGTCGAGGAGCTCCTCGACCTCGGTTCGCTCGCCGAGTGCCGGACGAAGGGGAAGCTGAAGCTCGAGGGGAAGGAATACGTCGTCCGGGACGGCGACGTCGTCCACGTCCGTTTCAACGTCTGACGGCGCGTTCCCCCCGCGATCACTTCGGCGCCGGGTCGAGCCGGCTCGGAGGGGGTGCGGGGGGACCGGCCGCAGGCCCGAAGGGCCCCGGTCCCCCCGTGATCATTCCGTCTCGACGGCCGTCTCGAAGGCCTCGGAGAGGAAACCGTCCCGCGTGAGCACCGCGACCCTGTAGAGGTAACGCACGCCGGGGAGCGCCTCGCGATCGACGAGGAGGAAGCCGGACCCCTCTTCCGAGGCGTCGGTCGTCGGGACGATCTCGCGGCCGTCGAGGACGAGCCCGCCCTCCGGGCCTTCCCGCAGGCGCGAGACGACCCAGGCGAGGAGGTCCCTGTGCGAGGACGTGCGCCAGCCGAGGTTCACCGCCCCCTCGCTCCACTCCGCCGACGAGGAGGCGACGACCGCCGGGTAGCCCGCGACGCGCCGGAGCCGGACGGCCAGCTCTCCCGGCTCCGAGCCGTCGACGAGGACGAGGGACAGGGCCCCCGCCCCGGAGAGCGGCAGGACGCGGCTCGTGCCCGGCGCGAGGGAGATCGTGTCGGGCTCGCCCGAGAAGGGCCTGTAGACGAGGACGGCGCGTGCGCCGCGAGCGGCGCACGTCTCCGGCAGCAGGAGCTCGAGTCCCGCCCTTTCCTCCAGCCGGTCGAACGTCGCCCTGACCCAGCCGAGGGGCGCGGGAGCGACGAGCGCGAGCTCCCCGGGGACCAGGGCCCGTCCCGGGGGCGCCTCGGCGGAAGAGGCGTCGGCGACCGCGTCCGCGACGAGAGTGGCGAGGAGCCCTGCGGCCCCGTCTTCGACGGCTCCGCCGCGTGCGACGGCGCGAAAGTACGCCTCGGCGTCGTCTCCGCGCTGCGCCCCGGCTTCCTCCCACGCGGAGCGGAGGCCCTCCCGCCCCGCCGGCGCGCGGCGGGCCGCCTCCCGGAGGAAGAGAGCGGCCGGGGCGGGGTTCGCGAGCGAACCCTGCACCGCGAGGAAGGGGCTCGCGCCGGCCTTCGGGGAGGCGGTCAGGCCGAGGGCCTCCTCCGCGAGGAATTCCGCGAGCCCCTCGACGGCCCACCCCGCCTCGTCCGGGGCGGCCTGCCGGACGGCGAGGAGGGCGACGCCACGCGCGACGTCGAAGGCGACCGCCTCGGCGGAACGGCCTGACGTGCCGACGGCGAGGACGGGCCGCGCGAGCCGCCCCTTCTCCCTCCCGTCCCAGGCCGCGAGAACGGGGACGTCGGGGCGGAGGTGGACGAGGAGCAGGGTGAGCGGCGAGGCGGCCGTGAAGGGGCGGGTCCATCCGTCGCGGTCGAGGACGTCGCGGACGGTCCGGTCGAGGGCGCGCAGGGCCGCTTCGCGGAGCTCGGGGGCGACGGCCGGCTCGAACGCCGCGACGACCTCTCCCCCGAGGACTCCGCGCTTCTCGGAGACCTGGGTGAACGGCGAGCGCAGGAGCTCGGCCCGGCGCCGGGCGGCCTCGCGGTCGGAGAGGTCTCCCCCGGCGGCCACGTGAGCCGGCACGAAGGAACCGTCGGCCAGGGATATCGCCTCGACCCGAACGGGCGCCGCGGCGCCCGGCAGGGAGAGCAGCGCCGCAACGGCGAGCGGGACCGCGAGGCGGCCGGGGGCGCGACGCCGCAACGGACCGGGGGTCAGCCCTTCGGCTCGGAGTCGCCGGTCGTCGCGGGGGGCTCGGGAGAGGCGTCCGGCTCGGGTGCCTTCGCGGGCTCCGCAGCGGGCGGGATGGGGATCCCCTCCGGCGGCGTGATCTCTTCTTCCGCCCTCGTCGGCGAGCGGAGCGAGACCGCGGTCTTCTCGCGGGAGGCGTCGCCGGGCTTCTTCATGTGCTCCACGGCGTGAAGCGCCTTCACCTCGACCATGATCGCGGTGATGTTGTCGAGCCCGCCCCGCTCGTTCGCGAGGTCGACGAGGCCGCGGACGATCTGCTCGGGAGTCCGCGTCGAGGCGAGAGCGTTCGTGATCTCCTCGTCCGACACCATCCCGGTGAGCCCGTCGGAGCAGAGGAGGAAGCGGTCCCCGTCGCCGACGGGGATCTCGAGGAGGTCGACGGCGACGTGCGAGCCGCCGCCGAGGGCCCGCGTCACGACGTTCTTGAGCGGGTGGCTCCGCGCTTCCTCCTCGGAGAGGATGCCGGCGTTCACCTGCTCCTGGACCCAGGAGTGGTCGTCGGTGAGGCGGCGCAGCTCGGCCTCGCGGAACAGGTAGGCCCGGCTGTCGCCGACGTGGACGAGCGTCGCGCGCTTCTCGTCGAAGAGCGCGGCCACGACGGTCGTCCCCATCCCCTTCAGCTCGGGGCGGTTCACGACCGCGCGCATGACCTTCTCGTTGGCGCGCTCGACCGCGGTCGAGAGGCGGTTCCCGTCGACGGAGTAGCGGTTGTTGTAGCCGAACGGCCACGTGTTGTCGTGGTCGTCCTCCGTGCCGGAGATGAACTCCTGGATCGACTCGACCGTCAGGCGAGAGGCGACCTCTCCGGCGGCGTGGCCACCCATCCCGTCCGCGACGACGAAGAGCCCCCTCTCGGAGTCGAGCAGGTAGGCGTCCTCGTTGTGCTTCCTCTTCCGGCCGACGTCGGTGAGACCGAATGCAGTGAGAGCCACGAGCGGATTCTAGCCCTTCCGCCCGAACAACCCGCCGAGGAATCCCTTGTTGTCGGACGGGGGGCGCAGCTCGTTGGCCAGCTTCTGGACCTCTCCGTCCTCGGGGATGCGGCTCAGGGCCTCCTGGAGGTGTCGTTCGGCCTTCGTGCGGAGGCCCACCTGAAGGTAGAGGCGCGAGGCCTCCCTGTGGACCGCGCCGTTCTCGGGGTCGAGCTTCAGGGCGGCCTCGACGGCCTCGACGCCCCGCCGCGCCTTGCCCGGGATCCGGCTGCAGGCGAGGGCGAGGTAGTGCAGGGCCTTCGCGTCCTTGCCCCAGTGGTGAACGGAGAGGTCGAACTGCTGGAAGGCGGTGACGAGATCCCCCTCCCGGTAGGCCTTCACGCCCTTGGCGAGGTAGACCTTCGCGACG
>CAZNSS010000146.1:0-8615 GCA_964575465.1 uncultured Holophagales bacterium
TCGCCGGGAGCCAGCAGAGCTGCGACAAGTGCCACGCCGGCTACGGCTGGGCCGATTCGAAGTTCGACTTCAACGACCCGCTGAACGTCGACTGCCTCGCCTGCCACGACAACGGAGGGACCTACGCGAAGAAGGTCGGCGGCGCCGGGATGCCCGCGGAGGGCCTCGACCTGGCGCTCGTGGCGCAGAAGGTCGGCCGGCCGCAGCGAGCGAACTGCGGCACCTGCCACTTCCTCGGCGGCGGCGGCAACAACGTGAAGCACGGCGACCTCGAGACGGCCCAGTTCGACACGACGCGGGACGTCGACGTCCACATGGGGACCGACGGCGCCGACATGTCGTGCGTCGACTGCCACAAGGCCGTCAAGCACCAGATGCTCGGCAAGGCCTACTCGCTCTCCTCCATGAACCGCAACCGCGTCGCCTGCGAAAGCTGCCACGGCGCCGTCCCCCACGAGGACGACCTCCTGAACCAGCACGGCTACAAGGTCGCGTGCCAGACCTGCCACATCCCCGAGTACGCGAAGGTGAACGCGACGAAGATGAGGTGGGACTGGTCGACTGCCGGAAAGCTGAAGGACGGCAAGCCCTACGAGGAGGAGGACGGCCAGGGGAACCACGCGTACATGTCGATCAAGGGCTCGTTCGTCTGGGCCAGGAACGTCGAGCCCGAGTACGTCTGGTTCAACGGCACCGCCTCGCACCACCTGCTCGGGGAGAAGTTCGACCCGTCACGACCGCTCGTCCTGAACACGCTCTACGGCGAGTACGACGAGCCCGACGCGAAGATCGTCCCGCTCAAGGTCCACCGGGCGAAGCAGATCTACGACACGAAGAACCTCACGCTGATCCAGCCGAAGCTGTTCTCGGCAAAGCCCGGCGACGGCGGCTACTGGGGCGACTTCGACTGGAACACGGCGGCCGCCGCAGGGATGAAGGAAGTCGGCCTCCCCTACAGCGGCTCGTACGGCTTCGCCGAGACCGAGATGAACTGGCCCCTGAACCACATGGTCGCACCGAAGGGGAAGGCCGTCTCGTGCGAGGAGTGCCACGCCCGCGACGGGGGCCGGCTCGCCTCCGTCGGCGGCTTCTACATGCCGGGACGGGACCGGAGCAGGTGGCTGGACGGGTTCGGCACGCTCCTCCTTCTCGGGACGTTCGCGGGAGTCGTCCTCCACGGCGGCGCCCGCATCTGGTTCTGGCGCCGGCGCCAGGGAGGCAAGTGATGAACCGCGAGTACATCTACCCGGCGTTCGGCCGTTTCTGGCACTGGGCGCAGGCGTTCCTGATCCTCTTCCTCGCCGTCACCGGCTTCGAGATCCACGGCTCGATCCGCTTCTTCGGCTACGAGCACGCCGTCCGGTTCCACAACTTCGCGGCGTGGTCGTTCCTCGTCCTGATCGCCTTCGCCATCTTCTGGCACTTCACGACCGACGAGTGGCGCCAGTACGTTCCGACGTGGAAGAACCTCCGGGCCCAGGCGGAGTACTACCTCTTCGGCATCTTCCAGGACGCGCCCCACCCGAGCCGGAAGACGCGGCTGAAGAAGCTCAACCCGCTCCAGAAGCTGACCTACGCGGGGCTCAAGCTCCTCGTCATCCCGGTCGTCGTCACCTCGGGTCTCCTCTACATGTTCTATCGCTACCCGCAGAAGTACGACGTCCTCGCGCTCGACGTGTCGGCCCTTCAGCCGATCGCGCTCGCCCACACCGCCGGAGCCTTCGCCCTCCTCTGCTTCCTCGTCGCCCACCTCTACCTGACGACGACCGGTGAGACGCTGACGTCGAACCTGAAGGCGATGGTGACGGGCTGGGAGGACGTTCACGCGGAGCCACACACCACCACGGCCGCCGCCCCCGCGCCGGTCGCCGCCGAAACTGCTCCCCGGACCCGTTGAGGAAGCCATGAAGAAAGACGACCCCATGAACCCCTACCTGGCCGGATTCCTCCTCGGCCTCGTCCTCCTCCTGACGATCTTCGTCACCGGGCGCGGCCTCGGCGCGAGCGGCGCCGTCAAGAACGTCGTCGTCGCCACCGTCGGCGCGGTGGCCCCGCAGCACGCCGCGGCGAACCCCTTCTACTCGAAGCTGCTCGCCCCGGGACACGAGGCCCCGCTCAAGGGGTGGCTCGTCTTCGAGGTCCTCGGCGTCCTCATCGGGGCGTTCGTCTCGGGGCTCACCGCCGACCGGCTGAAGCTCGTCACGGAGCGGGGCCCGCGGGTCTCGGTGAAGGGGCGGCTCCTCTTCGCGGTCCTCGGCGGCGCCCTCTTCGGCGCCGGGGCGCAGCTTGCCCGCGGCTGCACGAGCGGCGCGGCGCTGAGCGGCATGGCGGTCCTCTCTCTCGCCGGCTTCGTCACGATGATGGCGATCTTCGGCAGCGGCTTCCTCTTCGCGTGGTTCACGCGCTCTCTCTGGCTCGGCGAGAAGGCGGGGAGGTAGACCGATGGGCCCGTTCGTCCCCGACCTGATCTCGGACCAGCTCAACCTCGTCGTCGCCCTCGCCATCGGCTTCCTCTTCGGCTTCGTCCTCGAGCAGGCCGGCTTCTCCTCGTCGCGGCGGCTCGTCGGCGTGTTCTACGGCTACGACCTGACGGTCCTCCGCGTCTTCTTCACGGCCGCCGTCACCGCGGCGATCGGCGTCCTCCTCCTCGGCGAGGCGGGCCTCCTCGACCTGACGGCGATCTTCGTCAACCCGACCTGGCTCCGCCCGGCGATCGTCGGCGGCGCGATCATGGGGATCGGCTTCCTCCTCGGCGGCTTCTGCCCCGGGACGAGCGTCTGCGCGGTCGCGATCGGCAAGGTCGACGCGATGGCCTTCGTCGGCGGGAGCGTCCTCGGGGTCTTCGGCTACGCCGAGCTCTTCCCCCGCTTCGCGGCGTTCGCCGACTCGACCTCTCTCGGTCCCGTGAAGGTCACGGCCTCGCTCGGGGTCTCGCAGGGGGCCTTCGCCCTGCTCCTCACCGGGGCCGCCGTTCTCGCCTTCACCGTGGGCGGCGTCGTCGAGAGGAAGGTCGCCCCCGAGTCGGCCCCGTCGCGGCTCTTCCCCGTGGGGCCGCACGTCGCCGCCGGCGCCGTCCTCCTCGCCGCGGCCGCGTTCGCCGCGATCCTCCCGGACCGCAACGCCCGGCTCGTCGCGAAGGTGACCGCGCCCGGGTACGTCCCGCACCACGCCGTCAAGCCGATGACGCCCGACGAGCTCGCGTTCCGGATCCTCGATCGCGACCCTCACCTGCGCGTCGTCGACCTGCGCCCCGAGGCCGCCCGGAAGGCGAAGCCGCTGCCGGGTACGGTCGCCGTCCCGGCGGCCGAGGTCCTCGGCAAGGAGTGGCGGAGCACGTTCTCGCCACGCATGGTGAAGAAGGTCCTCGTCGCCGGGACCGAGGCCGAGGCGAGGACGGCCGCGCTCCTGCTCGTCGAGACCGGGTTCGAGAACGTGGCCTTCCTGGAGGGGGGCTACCCCGAGCTCGAGCGGACGGTCCTCTCCCCCGCGCCTCCCGAAGGCGAGGGGCGCTTCGCCCCCGTCGTCGAACGCTTCCGCGAGCAGGCACGCGTCGCGCTCGCCGAGCGGGTCCGGCTCGAGCGGGCGGCGGGAACGGCCGCGCCGAAGAAGGTGAAGAAGGTGCAGGGAGGCTGCTGACGGAGCGGAAGGCTCGCGCCTTTCACGTGCTGCTATCGTGCCCCGGACGACGTCCGTCATCGACCTCGCGACGCCACGAGGGTGACGCCGCCGCCCACGGAGGATCCTGATGGACGTCGTTCTCCTCTCGCGGATCCAGTTCGCCGTCAGCATCGGGTTCCACTACATCTTCCCGCTGCTGACGATCGGTCTCGGGGTCGTCCTCGTCTGGCTCGAGGCGGGCTTCCTCCGGACGCGCGACCCGATCTACGAGACTGCCGCCCGCTTCTGGACGAAGGTCTTCGCCCTGAACTTCGCGATCGGCGTCGCGACCGGGATCGTCATGGAGTTCCAGTTCGGGACGAACTGGGCGACCTACTCGCGGTTCGTCGGCGACGTCTTCGGCTCGGCGCTCGCGGCGGAAGGGATCTTCGCCTTCTTCCTCGAGTCGGGATTCCTCGCGATCCTCGTCTTCGGCTGGGACCGGGTCGGGCCGAAGATGCACTTCTTCGCGACCCTGATGGTCTCCCTCGGCTCGATCTTCTCGTCGGTCTGGATCGTCGTCGCGAACAGCTGGCAGCAGACGCCGGCGGGTCACCACGTCGTGCCCGTCCTCAGAAACGGCGTCCCGCTCCTGAAGGACGGCGTGCCGGTCCTGAGGGCCGAGATCGTCGACTTCTGGGCGCTCGTCTTCAACCCGTCCAGCGTCCACCGCCTCGTCCACGTCTGGCTCGGGGCTTTCCTCGTCGGCGCCTTCTTCGTCATGTCGATCGCGGCCTGGTACCTCCTGAAGGGGCGCCACCCGGAGTTCGCGCGCCGCTCCTTCGACGGCGGCCTCGCCCTCGCCGCGGTCTCGGCCCTCGCGATGCTCGTCTCGGGCCACCGCCAGGCCGACAGCGTCTACCGGCACCAGCCGGCGAAGCTGGCGGCGTTCGAGGGGCACTACCACACCGGGAAAGCGGCCCTGAACCTGTTCGGGGTGCCGGACGACGCGCGGCAGACGGTGAAGTACGGTGTCGGCGTCCCCGGCGGGCTCGGCCTCCTCCTCCACGGCGATGCCTCGGCCCAGGTCGTCGGCCTCGACCGCTTCCGGCCCGAGGACCGGCCCCCGGTCGGCGCCAGCTTCCAGAGCTACCACGTCATGGTCGGCCTGGGCTTCTCCTTCATCGGCCTGACCCTCTTCGCGTCGTTCCTGAGGTGGCGCGGCACGCTCTACGACACGCGCTGGCTCCTCTGGCTCTTCGTGCCCGCCGTCGTCCTGCCGATCGCCGCGAACGAGCTCGGGTGGGTCGCCGCCGAGGTGGGCCGCCAACCCTGGATCGTCCACCCGAAGGTGACCTGGACCGCCGACGGCTCGGACCTCGCCGTCGGCCCGGCCGGGACCGTCGTCTACGACGAGCGCGAGGGCCTCCGCACCCTCGACGCCGCGAGCCCGAACGTCACGGCCAGCCAGGTCCTCGGCTCGCTCGTCGGCTTCGGGCTCGTCTACCTCGCGCTCGGCGCGGTCTGGGTCTTCATCCTCGACAGGAAGATCAAGCACGGGCCCGACGCGGCGGGTCCTTCGCCGACAGGCACCGGGGAGGGCGCGCTCGAGGCCGCAGGCCTCCGAGCCGTGCACGAGGGCCGCATGACCGGCATCGACGGGGCCCGGGGCTGAGGCGGCGGCGATGTCGTACGAAGCGCTCTGCGTCACCTGGTTCGTCCTCGAGGGGGTCCTCCTGACCGGCTACGCCCTCCTCGACGGCTTCGACCTCGGGGTCGGCATCCTCCACCCGTTCGTCCCGCGCACCGACCTCGAGCGGCGGATCTCGATGAACTCGATCGGGCCCCTCTGGGACGGCAACGAGGTCTGGCTCGTCACCTTCGGAGGCGCCCTCTTCGCCGCGTTCCCCGAGGCCTACGCCTCTGTCTTTTCGGGCTTCTACACCGCGTTCATGCTCCTCCTCATCGCGCTCATCTCCCGCGCGGTGTCGATGGAGTTCCGGTCGAAGATCGAGTCGCCGGCGTGGCGTCGCTTCTGGGACTGGAGCTTCTTCGGGGGCTCCTTCACGGCGTCGCTCCTGTTCGGCGTGGCGGTCGGCAACGCGATGATCGGCGTCGCGCTCGACGAGGCCGGCAACTTCACCGGCGGCGTCCTCGATCAGCTCGGCCCGTACCCTCTCCTCGTCGGGGCGATGACGGTCTCTCTCTTCGCGATGCACGGGGGGCTCTTCCTCTACCTGAAGACCGACGGGGAGTTCCAGCAGCGGCTCCGCGAGTGGATGTGGCGCTCGTGGGGCCTCTTCATGGTCACGTTCATGCTCACGACGACCGCGACCGTCGCCTTCATCCCGCGGGCGACCGAGAACTTCCGGCGCTTCCCCTGGGCGGTGGTCGTCGTCGTCGGCACGATCCTCGCCGTCGCGAACGTCCCCCGCTGCCTCTACCGCGACCGGCCGGGTCTCGCCTTCCTCTCCTCGGGCGGCGTCATCGCCGGTCTCGTCGCGCTCTTCGGCCTCGCGCTCTACCCGAACCTCGTGACGGCCGCGGGCGACCCATCGCGATCCGTGACGATCTGGAGCGCGGCCTCGAGCCCGAAGACCCTCGGGATCATGCTGATCATCGCGGCCGTCGGGATGCCGTTCGTCCTGACGTACTCCGGGGTCATCTACTGGACCTTCCGCGGGAAGGTGAAGCTCGGGGAGCACAGCTACTGAGACGCCGCAGCATGCGGGACCGGTGGCGGGAGTACGTCCCCGCCGAGGTGAAGAAGAGCGGCGCGGAGGCGATCCAGGCCGCGTACGACGGATTGCGAGGAGGAACCGGAAAGGGATCTCCGATCGACGCGGACAGCGACGGATCGACGCCGGACCGAAGGTCCGGGCGTCAGCGAACGCCGATCCGGAGCTCCCGCATCCGCCGCCAGAGCTTCGTCCGGCTCATCCCGAGCTCCTCCGCAGCCTTCGAGCGGTTCCAGAGGTTCCGCTCGAGGGCGGCGCGGATCGGCGCCTCCTCCGGGTCGACCGGAAGCGGCGCGACGGCGGAAGCGAAGCCGCGACGCGATCCCGTCCCGGGCGCCACGGGGGCGGGAGCGGCAGGGACGGCGCTCTCCGGCGAACGGATCTCCGGGGGGAGGTCTTCGAGCTGCACGGTCTGTCCGCGCCCGATCGCGACGGCGTATTCCAGCGCGTTCTCCAGCTCGCGGACGTTTCCCGGCCAGTCGTAGCGCTCGAGGGCGGCGAGCGTGTCGGGCGAGAGCTGGACGGCCCGTCCCGCCCGGCCGCCGATCCTCGCCAGGAGGTAGCGGGCGATGAGCTCCACGTCCTCGGACCGCTCGCGCAGCGGCGGGACGTGGATCGGGACGACGCGGAGGCGGTAGTAGAGGTCCTCGCGGAGGAGGCCCTGGCGGATCGCCTCCTTCGGGTCGCGGTTCGTCGCGGCGACGATTCGCGCGTCGAGCGATCGCGGCGTGCTCTCGCCGACCCGCTCGAAGACCCTCTCCTGGAGGACCCGGAGAAGCTTCACCTGCACGGGGAGCGGGATCTCGCCCGCCTCGTCGAGGAAGAGGGTGCCCCCCTGCGCCGTCTCGAGCCGTCCCACGCGGTCGCGGACTGCGCCCGTGAACGCGCCGCGCACGTGCCCGAAGAGCTCCGTCTCGAGAAGGTCGCCCGGGAGCGCCGCGCAGCTCACGGCGACGAACGGGCCGGCGCTGCGCGGCGAGTGGGCGTGGAGCGCCCGCGCGAGGACCTCCTTGCCGGTACCGCTCTCCCCCGTGATGAGGACGTTCGCGTCGCTCCCGTGGAGCGACTCGACGAGGTGGACGATCCGGAGCATCTGCGGGGAGCGGGCGACGAGCCCGTGCGAGACGAGAGCGCTCTGGAGGATCGTGTCGTCGTCCTCCGCGGGGCGGAGGACGACGAGGTAGCGCGCCCGCGGGTCGCAGGCGCTCACGACGCCTTCAGCGAGCGGGGTGGTCGTGACCGAGACGAGGCGCGCGACGTCTTTTCCGCAGCGGAGCACTCCCCTGCGCCCTTCTTCGCGCCGGCCGAGACGCAGCGACTCCCGGAGAGTTTCCTCGGGACCGAAAAGGCGCGGGCCGAAGAGCGACTCGACCGGCTGCCCGATCACCGAGACGGCGACGTCGTCGCCCGCCATCCGGTCGAGGGAGTGGCTCGCCCGAATGATGACGAAACGCTCGTCGAGGACGACGAGCGCCCTCCCGAGCGATTCGAAGACCGCTTCGAGGTTCGACCAGTCGGGGGCTCGCCGCGGCGTCTCGTTCTCCATCCGGCCCTCCAGGCGGGAACTCCGGGAGCGATTCTGCCGGAGGCTCAGCTCCGGGTCGGAAGCTCGGCCGGGTGGCCGTGCCCGTGACGGCCGTGGTCGTGCTCTTCGTCGTGCCCCTGACCGTGACGGCCGCAGGCGCCGCCCGGGCCGATCTCCTCGACCTCGTTCTTCGCGAACGCGTCGAGGCAGCCCGCAACGGTGGCGGCGGTGGCGCGGAAGACGCGGATGCCCGCCCCCTGGAGCTTCATCAGCGCGCCGGCGCCGATGCCGCCGACGACGAGGGCGTCGATCTCGTGACCGGCGAGCGCGTCGAGCGGGCGGCAGGCGCCGTGCTCGTGGACCGCGCGCGTATTCGTGAGCGCGCGCGCCTCGCGCGTCCCGACGTCGACGAGCATGAAGATCGGGGCGGAGCCGAAGTGGCCCGAAACGGGGCTCTCGAGCCCGCGGTCGGCGGTGACGGGAATGCAGATGTTCACGATGGTCTCCTTCTGACGGGGAGAGACGGACCGGGGCGTTTCCGGTTCCGCGGGATGAACGTGCCCCCCCTCGAGCCGCAGGCACCTTCCGCCCGCGAGCACCTCGGCGACCTTGCGGCGCGCCGACTCGAGGATGCGACCGAAGGTGGTTCGCGAGACCCCCATCCGTCCCGCGGCCTCCTCCTGGTACAGCCCCTCCCGGTCCGCCAGCCGGATCGCCTCGAACTCGTCGAGCGACATGACGACCTCGGTCAGCTC
>CAZNSS010000147.1:0-8592 GCA_964575465.1 uncultured Holophagales bacterium
CCGACCCGGGAAATCTAGTTGTCGCTACCCGGGAAATCTAATTGTCGCGGAACAGTCGTGGACCACGGTGACCTTGCTCGCCGCGGCGGCCGCCGGCGTGAAGTGCTTCAGCACGTAGTGCCGCCATCCCGGCCCGGGGCCCGCGGACGGGGTCACGAGAGCTCTCCCTGCCGAGCCAGGCGAACCAGCGCCACCGGCGTCAGCTCGGGGACGGGATGCGCACGAGCGGCGAGCTCCTTCTCCCAAGCCTCGCGCTCGGCGTCGAGCTTCTTCAGCCGATGCTGGCGAACGTGCCCCAGGCCCACGCGGTCGATCATCGCCCGCCTCGCTTCGAAGGCTCGCTCCCCGTTCTTCCGGCGGCGCCTGGTCTCCTCCTCGTGGCGCGCGAGCAGCTCGCGGTAGAGCGCCTCGGCCGCGCCACGGGCGGCTTCAGCCACCTGCTCTTCGAGCCGCCGGACGGCCTCCCCAGAGACGTGAACCGGCCGAAGCACGGCCGTCTCCACCTCCAGCGCAGCGAGGGCCTCCCAGACGGCCCGGGCCGTCGGCTGGAGGATTCGCCCTTCGTCGGAGACGAAGACCGGCAGGTACCGGCTTCGCGACTCGCCATTCCGGACGAGGCTGACCTTCCAGAGAGACCAGGCCCCGGCGACCCGATCCGAGAGCCCCGGCAGCTCGACGGCCGCGACGGGATCCCCGGGCACCCTCCGAGGAATGCGGCGCAGGAGCTCGAGCGAGTCGGGGGGCTCGGTCTCGCCGTCTTCGTGGCCTGCCGCCCAGGACCTCTTCGCCCGTTCCGTCCAGAACGGCACGGAGCTCTCCGCGATCTTCCGGGCCAGGGTGGCGTCGGCCTGCGGCGCCGTCGTCAGGAGCGCCGCTCCTCGCTGGACCTCGCGGATCTGCTGCTCCATCTCCTCGACTGCCCTCCGGGCCTTCTCGGCGGCCGCTGCCGGATCGCGCAGGGCTTCCACGTAGACGCGGTCGAAGTCGACCTCGGCCTCTCCCGTGTCGAGGACGTCGGAGAGCTTGTCGACGCCGAACTCCTCGAGAATGACGCGGAGCTTCTCCTCGAGGACCTCGCGCACCCGCTCCTCCACCGAGCCCTCGAGCGCGAGGTTCACGGCGTGGACGGTTCGGCTTTGCCCGATCCGGTCCACCCGGCCGATCCGCTGCTCCAGCTTCATTGGGTTCCAGGGGAGGTCGTAGTTCACGACGACGTGGCAGAACTGGAAGTTCAGCCCCTCGCCGCCGGCATCCGTCGAGACGAGGATCCTCGACGCGCCGCGGAACTTCGCCTCGGCCGCCCGCCGCTCCTCGGGGGCCATCGTTCCGTTCAGGACGACGACCGGGTAGCCGTGGCCCGTGAGGAGCTCGGCGAGCATCTCCTGCGTCGGGACGAACTCCGTGAAGAGGAGAACCTTCAGCTCGGGGTCCTCCTCCTCGCGCTCCAGCCGCCGCAGCTCGGCAAGGAACGCCTCGGCCTTCGCGTCGGGGCCGCGGGCCTCGCAGCGCCGCGCGGCCGAGAGGAGCAGCTCAACCTCCCGCCGCTCGTTCGCGAGCCCCTTCAGCCGCGCCTTCAGGGCCGTCTCGAGCTGCTCCTGCCCCGTCAGCTCCTCCCAGTCGTCCCCGATCTCCTCCGGGAAGAGGGAGAGCTGCCCCTCGGGCAGCTCCAGGACGGCGAGCCGCCTTTCGAGCGAGGTCCGGATCGCCCGGAGGCTCGACGTCACGAGCCTCTGCATCAGGATCATGAGGAAGGCGAGGGCGTTCCGGTTCTGCCGGACGGCCTGGTCGTAGCCCTGGCGGACGTATTCCGTCACCGCCTCGTAGAGCGCCGCCTCCTCCGCGTGGGCTTCCTCCCAACGGACGGGGAGGAGGCGGGTCTGCCGCGGACGGAACAGAGGCTTCCCCTCCACGTCGATGGCGTTCCGCTTCTCCGTCCGGATCACGAACGGGGCGACGACCTCGCGGTTCACCGTGACCCCCGGAACGAACGCCTCCGGGTCGAGGAACCCGAGCAGCCTCCGGAAGGCGTCGGTCTTTCCCTGGTGCGGCGTCGCGCTGAGGAGGAGCAGGTACGGAGCCGCCAGGCCGAGGGCCTCTCCGAGGCGGTAGCGGGCGACGTTCTCGCTGCTCCCGCCGAGGCGGTGGGCCTCGTCGACGATGACGAGGTCCCACCCCGCGGTCACCAGGTCCTCGTGCCGCTCCCGGTTCACGCGGGCGAGCTGCTCGCGGCTCCAGCCCCGGCGGCCGTCGAGCGGCTTCACCGAGTCGACGGAACAGATCACCTGGTCGTGAAGGCGCCAGAGGTTCTCCACCGGGTCGAGCCCCAGGAGTTCGCGGGCGTCGGCGAAGGTCCCGGGCTCGATCGCGCGGAACTCCTCCGCGAAGCGGTTCTTCAGTTCCTCGCGCCACTGGCCGACGAGGCCCGCCGGCGCCACCACCAGCGTTCGTCTGACGAGGCCTCGCGCCTTCAGCTCCCGCAGGATCAGTCCGGCCTCGATCGTCTTGCCGAGCCCGACCTCGTCGGCGAGGAGGTACCGGACCCGCTCCCCCGCCAGGGCCCGCGACACGGCGTAGAGCTGGTGAGGGAGCGGCAAGACCGGGGCGGAGAAGGGGGCGACGAGCTCCTCCCGCCCCAGGGCGTCGGCGAGCCGGGTCGCGGCCGCCGTGAACGGCACGAAGTGCGGCGAGGAGCGGAACCCGGCCGGCGTCTCCCACGCGAGCTCCCGCTCGGCCACGCGAAGCGGCCTCTGCGATTCGACCCCCCACGCCTCGTAGACCGTCTGGCCCCAAAGCTCGTGCCGCTCGAGGAGCCTCAAGGCCTCGCCGGTCTCCGCGAGGTAGGCCCAGCCGGGGGCCGTTCGATCCATCATTCCGCTCGTTCGGAGCCCTCCGCGGGCCCACGCCCAACGTCACGACCCGTAAGGAGTGGCTCAGTCAGCGGGCGGGGCCGCTTACTCCACCGGTTACTCCCCCACTTAGTCCCCCACTTACTCCCCCAACTCCTCGGGTTCCCGGAGGCGCGGTCCACCCCGGCCTCTGGCCGCGCTTGGGGCGTCATCTCTCGGCGGCGTCGCTGTCGACTGCGGAAGGGCCCGCTGCCGGAATGACCAGGAGGAGCTCGGCGTCGTCGATCAGGCTGTAGCTCGGCTTACGTCCGGCCAGCTTCTCGGTCTCGGCGAAGATGATGGGTACGCCGTCGCCACGGCGCTCCATCAGGAACCGGCGACCCGGTCCCCCGGCGACGTTCGGTACGGGACACCGGGCCAGCAGGGAAGTGACGAGCTCGTTCCTCGTCGACTGCCGAAGAGGAAGACTGTCGATCGTCAGCGTGTTCGGGAGAGCTCCCGGAGAGTAGAGCTCCAGCCGGTCGTCGAACATGAAGAGCCGCGCTCGCGACCCGTGGACCGAATAGTCTCTGTGGGCCACGGCGTTCACGAGGGCCTCGAAGCAGGCTCGCTCGCTGAACTGAGGTATCTCCACCCGAGCCGGGTCCTTGCGGGCCGCACGCGTCATGTTCCGCCGGACGAAACCCAGGGCGAGGTCCACCTGTTCGTCGAGCGGCCCCGTGATCGTTCGGGCGTCGAGCTGGTAGTTCGAGTCCTGACGATCTCCACGGTAGCGAACGGCTTCGATCGCGGCCGACCGAATCCAGCGCCCGGGCTCCCGGGTGCAGAGCAGAATTCCAGCCACCGAACAGCGCTCCGCACCCGTGTCATCCGGCACGACGAGCCGGAGCTTCCGAAGCGCTTGCGCAGGTTCTTGTTCGGATCCGGCCAGGAATCGCGCCGCGAGCTCCTCGTCCAGGTCCTCGGGACGTGTCTCGGGAACTGCCTGTTCGTCGAACCGGATCAACCGCGCCTGGCTGCGCTGCTGCAGGAGGCGGGCGAGCTGCTCCGTCCGCATCACCCTCTTCGAACTCCCCTGGCGTCGCAGGTACCCGCCGGGACTCCGATGCACGAACAGGCTCTTGGGGACGTCGACCTTCACGACGACCCGGAGCGTCCCGGAGAGGTCCGGAAGCTCCATGAGGATGATGCGCACGTCCAGAGGCGGATCGATCTTGTCGTTGCAGACCTCGCGAACGTACTTCTCGACCTCCGGAACAGCTTCGGAGGGAATGCCGACGACCTCCCGGGTCCGGTCATCGACGCCGAGCACCAGCACGCCGTCCGAAGAGTTCGCCAGGGCTGCAAGCTCATCCGCGAGATCGTCTCTTCCCGGGCCCACGATCTTCTGGCCCCGGAACTGAACAGCCTTCAGCTCCAGGATCGAGTCTTCACCAAGCCTGATCTTTGCGAGCAGCTCGTGAACCGAGTCAAGCACTGGGGCCCCCTCCTGAGATCCGCCTGTAGCGAGCCTCGAACGCCTCCCGGCCTCCCTCCATCACGTCGCACACCTCATCGCGGACGTGCTGCTCCTGAAGCCCGCCGGAGGCGGAGACGTCCGTCCGGCCGTTTCGGACGACGAAAGCGTGAACCAGCTCGGCGTCGCCGTTCACGACGATATTCGCGTTATGGGTGACGACGAGCATCTGCCGGTGCTGCTTCGCCTCCCGAAGCTGGCGGACGATGAGGCTGTAGATCAGGTGGTTGTCGAGATCGTCTTCCGGCTGGTCGAGGATGAGCGGCTCCTCGCCGTGCGAGAGGATGAAGGCGAGGATGGCCGCCGTCTTCTGCCCGGGGGAACCCTGCGCGATCGGCATGAACCGCCGGCCATCCCCCTCCGGGCTGTAGGAAACGCTGAGCGCGTCTCCCGGGTAGAGCACGTCGATCCGGTCGAACACCTCGGGCTTCAGCTTCTGGACGAAGGCCGCGAAGCGGGCGTCCCGTACGTCGGCTGAGGCGGGCTTGCTCGCTCCGATCGCGCGGAACTTCTCGCGGAAGGCCCGTAGACGGTCGAGGGGGAGCTCCGAGCTCTCCCCAAGGTCGCCGAACAGGGTCCAGATGAGGCCCGATCCGTCCTCCGGCGAGTAGACGTCCTTCTCGAAGGAGCTGGTCCCGAGGTGGGCCCGGAACGCTTCCTCGAATCCGGCTCGGTCCCTCATCGCGACGACCTCGATCTTCACGTGGCGGTTCCCGGTCAGGGCCCTCGCGAGGAAACTCCGACGCCCTGCCGTCAGGTCCTCCCGAAGCTTCGCGAGCCGACCCCGGCTCTCGTCAGTCTGCGCCTCCAGGCCGCGCAGGTTCGCCCGCTTGCTCTCGAGCGCGGCCAGCCTCTCCTCCGCGGCCTGCCGGGCCTGGACCACGCGACCGTACTCGGCCGGGTCCTCGATCCCCTCCTTCCGCAGGTCTTCAACCAGCTTCCGGAAGTCCTCCTCCGCCTTCTGCGCCGCCAGGCCCCAGGCCGAGGTTGAAAGAGCGGACTCCAGCTCTTGGGCCACGACCTCGACCTGTTCTGCCAGCTCTCGGACCAAGGTCGCGATCGTCGAGAGCTTCTCGGCCGCCTGGCGGCCCGATTCGAGCGCCGAGGCGTCGGTGACCTCACTCTCGTCGAAGAGCGCCTTCGGGAGATCGGCCGGCGCCAGCTCTTCTGCCATGGCCTTCAGCCGGGTCGCCGGCGCTGCGGCGTTCCGAATCCAGGCGTCGAGCGCCCTGCGCTGACGGGTCCGCCGCTGGAAAGCCTGGAGGGTCTCCGCACGCCCCGCCTGCTCGAAGGCCTCCTGTTTCCGCTTGAGGTCGGCCAGCTCGCCGCGGAGCTTCGGCTCCTCCCCGAGGCTCGCCTCGACCTCTCTCGCCTTGGCGCGAAGCGCGAGGTATCGGGCCTCCTCCTCGCCCCAGAGCTGGTTCCATCGGGCCCAGTCGACCTCCGGGGCCTGATCCACGAGCTTCAGCAGATGCTCCGGTTCCTGAGAGAGGCCGAAGGCCTGCTTCTGACTGAAGATGCGCACGGGGAAGCGGCTGGGGATGTCGCCTTCGGTAGCCACCCAGCCGTCGGGCGTGTCCTCTTCGATCGGGGAGAGCGACCCGGAACGATTCCATTGGATCCGGAACCGGACGCCGTCCTTCCGATAGACCACCCGAACGACCGTGTCCTCCTTCAGCAGCCCAACACCATTCCGCGAGTGGTAAACCTTCAGGAAGTCATCGAACTCTAGTCGGAGCTTCGGGTCCTTCAACTCGTCTTCCCGTCGAAGCGCGAGCCGAAGGAAGTTCAGAAGCGACGACTTTCCGGTTCCCCGACCGCCGATGATCGCGTTCAGCCAGGGGTTCAGCGAGAGTTCGAACGCCTGACCACGCCCGAGGTAACGCGCCTCCGTCACCTCGACCGACTGGATGACACAACTTGCGTGGCGGTTCGGATCGCCGGTCGTCAGCGCCGCGGGGCGCACGGAACTGGCTCCGTCGGAAAGGGCGAGCCGAATCCCCTCCGCGGACGGCTGGCTCATCTTCAACCAGGTCGTTGCGCGTCCGATCTCTTCGAGGCGGTGGGCATCCGAGAACGTCACCACCGGCAGGGCCGGCACGAGTCGCCCGTTCTGGGCGCGGTTGTTCGCGAGGTACGCCAGGCAGGGTGCCTGGAGGTCCTTCGTCTCGACGGCCGCAAGCCTCGGGTTCTGGACGATCTCGAGCAGGCTCTGCCCCCGGGGCATGACCGTCGCGAGCCCATCCGGTCCGTCGACATGCGCCGCGATGCAGACCGCACCTCGGTCGGTCGCAAGCGTGAGAATGTCCGTGACGCTACGTGGACTGGCCGCTTCCTTCTGTCCGATCTTCTCGTCGGGAATGCCGCTGGCGGCCACGAGGTTGGCGGCGCAGTCGGCAGGCTTCCCCGGATCGAACAGCGCAAGGAGGTGGATGCCTGGGCTTACGGATAGCTCAACGCCGGGAATGACCCGGAGGCGCGTGTCAGCGGCGGCCTCGAGGAGCTGCCAGACGAACCTGCCCGCGTTGTGATCGGTGACAGCGATTGCATCGACCCCCGCGGCGACGGCGGCCTCGACCCACTGTCGGGCCGTAACACTCTCCCGCCCCGGGAAGTCATGGGACCCGGGGCTGTGGACGTGGAAATCGCAACGCCACCACCGTGAACCGGGCCAGTTCCAGTCGTTTGTCACGTCCGGATTCTCCTCTACCTCGCCCTGTCCGCGTCAGTCCTGGTCCGTGCGGGTCGAAGCCACGTCGTAGTAGACGAGGAGCTTCTCGTCTTCCTGGAGGACGGACTCCGGGAGCTTGCTCGCCACCGCGATGATCGTCGCGTAGTCCTTGGCGTCGTAGGCCGCCTTGAAGCCGGCCCGCACGGCCTCGGTCCGGAAGGTCTTCAGCTTCCGATCCTTCGAGTCCCGGTACGTCTCGAACTCGCGCAGGAGCGCCCGCTCGCGGACCTTCTCCAGATCGGCCTCCTTGCCCGGGTCGGGGACATACCAGCGATCGACGGCCTTGTCCTTCAGCTTCGAGTCATTCTTGTCGAGGTTTCGGAAATCCCGGTGGTTCGAGCTGAGGTACGAGTGGATCTGCGAGGGGACCGGGCCCTTGCCCTCGTAGCAGAGGAAATTCTGTGCCAGGATCTCTTTCAGCTCGACCGTCTTCTCATGCCGGGCCCATGCCTGCAGCTCCTTCGTGTAGAGCGGGTGGAGCTCCTGGTAGGTCCGCGGCGTCTCGCTCAGGATGTTCCGCAGCCACGTGATCGCGTTCCCCTCGTCGCTGATCGACAGCTCGATCTGCTTGAGCTTCTTCACCGCCGCACGCTTCCGGTCGTATTCGACAACCTGCGTCGGGAGGAAGAACATGCCGTCCCGCTCGGGGAATCGCGATCGGAGACCGGCGAGGAAGTCGGCCGTGCCGAGCGGAATACTCAGCTCCCGCTGAACGTGGAACGCCACCATCCGGTCATGAAGCATCTGACCCGTGCGCTCGGCGAGGACCTCGCCCTGGTCCTTCGTCGCCACGAAGACCGGCACGTTCGCCAGATGCTCGCCGATCAGAGACCAGACGGCGTCCTCGGAAGAGGACCCGAGCGTGAACTTCTTCGACACGCCTTCGGTAGGCTTATAGGCCGAGATGACGAGGTCCTGCTTGACCGCGGTGCTGGTGACCTGTCGATAGGACCCGGTACCTTTGTCGAGAGTCCGAACGTCCGCCACCACGAAGCCGGCGCGACCGAGAGCCTCCTGAATCGCCCGCCAGACGGCATTCGAGGAGTTGCTGAAGACAACGGTCATCCAGCGGCCCGGCTTGAGGACCCGGTAGTACTCCGAGAAGCAGCGTCGCATCAAGTCTTGGTACTCGTGGAGACCCTTACCTTTCGGGGCATCGACAACCGCTTCAGGCGCGGTATTCGTCAGTACCCTGTGCCAAGACTCGACGAGAAGATTCAAGTCGGCGTATGGAATGTTCTCGCCGAACGGAGGGTCAGTGAAGACGTAGTCGACAGAGCTGTGCGGAATAGGAATGGCAGCGCAGGATCCAGTTGAGAGGCCGGAGCCACTGGCTACCGATCGGAAACGCCGGAAGTCTCTTGCTAGCCGGCGGACCTTCCCGCCAAGCACGTACGACAGCGACGGCTCAGCGTGCTGCGATGCGATGTAGTAGATGCCAGAGGGCCACGTCCCGTCAAGTGGTGTATGAGCGAGGGGGCGACGGACCATCGATCGGC
>CAZNSS010000148.1:0-8576 GCA_964575465.1 uncultured Holophagales bacterium
GTAGGTCGCGAGGGCGCAGGAGTTCTTCTTCCCGATGCGGGCGGAGAGGACGGGCTGGAAATCGCTCATTTCAGCTCGGAGAGGAAGGAGTCGAGGTTTTCGAGCGTGATCCGCTCGTAGTCGTCGCCGTTCACCATGACGGCGGGCGCCTTGTCGCACTGGGCGAGGCACTCCACCTCGACGACGGTGAATTTCCCGTCGGCCGACGTCTGGCCCGGCTTCAGGTCGCCGAGCTTCTTGCGGCAGGCGTGGAAGACCTCCTCCGCGCCGTTCAGGTGGCAGGAGATGGAGGTGCAGACCTGGATGAGGTGCTTGCCGACGGGCGCCCGGTTGTACATCGTGTAGAAGGTCACGACGCCCCAGACGAACGCGGGCGCGAGGCCCAGCTTCGCCGCGACGGTGTCGACCGCCTCGCGCGAGATCCAGCCCCACTCCTCCTGCGCGATCCAGAGCGTCGGCAGGAGGGCGGCCTGCTTCGTCGGGTACCGGGTCAGGAGCTTCTCGAACCTCGCCTCGGCCGCGGGGGAGAAGGAAAGGGCCTTCCCGCACGAGAGCGCCCCGTGCTCGCCGACGGGGGGCTGTCCGGGGAGGGTGTCCACGGGTGTGTTCGCGCCGCCGCTCATTCCCAGTCGAACGCTCCCTTCTTCCACAGGTAGGCGTCCGCGAGGGCCAGGACGGCGAGGAAAAGCATCATCGGCCAGAACACGGTCCAGCCGCCCTCGTCGAGGACGGTGGCCCACGGCCAGAGGAAGCCCGTCTCCACGTCGAACAGGATGAAGACCATCGCGACGATGAAGAACTTGACGGAGATCCGCTTTCGGTTGTCGTCGAGGAGCGGCAGGCCGCTCTCGTACGGGCCGAGCTTGCGGAGGGTGCGGACCTTGCGGCCCATCACCTCGTTCAGGAACAGCAGAGCGGCCCCGATGATCGCGGCCGCGGTGAGCATGAGGAGGATGGGGAGGAAGGCGTCAGGTGTGCCCATGAGGCGCTCGTGCTAATTTTCACAAAGTTGCGGGGCACGTCAACCACGGAAAGCCTTTTTCGGCCCGCCGCGCTCGTTGCCGCGTTTCGCTGCGAAACGTGGGTCGGTGACGTGGTCTCGGGCCTCTTGCGACACGTTCCCGAGGTCCTCGTCGTCGACGACGGGAGCGAGGACCGGACCTCCGACGTCGCCCGGGAGGCCGGCGCAAAAGTTCTCCGCCGGGAAGCGAATGGTGGTAAAGGACGCGCCCTCCGGGACGGTCTCGCCGTCCTCCTCGACGGGCCCTCCACCCACGTCGCCTTCGTCGACGGCGACGGCCAGCACGACCCCGACGACCTCCCGGCGCTCCTCGACGCCGCCCGCCGGGGCGCCGATTTCGTCATCGGGAGCCGCCTTTCCGACCCCGAGGGGATGCCGGCGAAGAACCGCCGGGCCAACGTCGCAGGCGACAAGGTCCTCTCCCGGATGACCGGGCTTCCCGTCGAGGACGGCCAGTCGGGCTACCGCGTCCTCTCGACGGAGCTCCTCCGGCAGATCCGCCTCACCGCGGACCGCTACGCCATCGAGAACGAGATGCTCATCAGGGCCTCGCGGCGCCTCCGGAGGTTCGAGGTCGTCCCGGTCCGGTCGATCTACCTCACGGGCCCCCGCCACTACCGCCCGTTCCGCGACACGTGGGTCACGGCCTGGCTCTCGGTCCACTTCAAGACGACCGGTTCCGACGAGTCATAATCCGCCCCGATGCCGGCTCCTGGGCTCGTCCTGACCGTCGACGTCGAGGAGTGGTTCCACGTCTGTGGCCACCCGACCTACGACGTCCCGGAGCGGTGGGAGGCGTTCCCGTCCCGGGTCGTTCCGGCCACGGGGCGGATCCTCGACCTCCTGGCGCGGACGTCGTCGCGGGCCACGTTCTTCGTCCTCGGCTGGGTGGCCCGCCGCCACCCCGGGCTCGTCCGCGAGATCGCCTCCACCGGGCACGAGGTGGCCTGCCACGGGGACCTCCACCGGAGGGCGAGCACGATGGGCGTCGAGGAGTTCCGGGCCGACCTGCGGGCCGCCCGAGCCTCGCTCGAGGACGTCGCGGGAGTGCCTGTGACGGCCTTCCGCGCCCCCGAGTGGTCCCTCCGCTCGACGGCGAGCCCGCACCTGGCGACGCTCGTCGAGGAGGGCTTCCGGGTCGATTCCTCCCTCCTCGCCGTCCCGCCGATCGGCGACGTCGCCAACCCGGTCCGGCCCACGCTCCTCCACACGAGGGCGGGCGACCTCCTCGAGGTCCCGCCCCTCGTCGGCACCTTCTTCGGCCAGCCCGCGATGCTCGGCGGAGGGTGGACCTCCCGCCTCTCCCGCGAGGCCCGCGTCACCGCGGCCGCGGAGGAGGCGCTGGCGCGGGGCCAGAGCCCCGTCTTCTACCTCCACCCGTGGGAGGTCGACGACGAGCACCCCCCGATGGACCTCCCTCCCGTCTCCCGCCTCGTCCACTTCGGCGGCCGCGGTCGCGTCGCCCCCCGCCTCGCCCGGCTCCTCTCCCGCTTCCGCTCCGTCCCGCTCGCCGAGGCCTTCCCCGCGGGGACGTTCGGGGAAGGGGTGGCGGCGTGACGTTCTCGGCCCTCTTCCCGGGGCAGCTCTCCGAGAAGGCGGGGATGGGGGAAGCTCTCGCCGCGGCCTTTCCGTACGTGCGCACCTTCTTCGGGGAGGTCGCCCGGCGGACCGAGGTCGACCTCGGTGCGGTCTTCTTCGGAGAGGGGCAGCCCTCCCTGCACGATGACCTCCCGGCCCAGGTCGGCGTCTTCGCCGTCTCGGTCGCGGCGCTCGACGTCCTCGCCGGGGAGCACGGCCTCGAGCCGACGGCCTGCGCCGGCTACAGCCTCGGCACGTACGCGGCTTTCGTCGGCGCGGGCGTGCTGGACCGCTGGGCGGCCCTGGACGTCCTCCTCGAGGCCGAGCGCCTCCTGCGCGACAGGGCTCCGGCCGGGGCGATGGGCTTCGTCATCGGCCTCCCCGAGGCGGAGGTCGCGGCCGAGGTCGCCCGGCTGACGGCCGACCCGCGCGAAGTCTCGATCGGAAACGTCAACGCCCCGCAGCAGGTCGTCCTCACGGGGCGGCGGGAGCCGGTACTCCGGGCCATCGACCACCTCTCCCGGCACGCCCTGAAAGCCGAGGCGCTTCCACTGGCATGGCCGATGCACTCCCCGGTCCTTCAGCCCGTCACTGACCAGCTGGCGTCCTTCGTCGCCCGCCACACCCGGCTCGCCTGGCCCGGCCGCGCCGCCCTCTACGCCCCCATGCTGGGCCGGCTGGTGAGGACGGAGGAGGAGGCCCGGCAAGTCCTCTCGACCCAGATTTCGCACGCCTCGCGCTGGACCGACGTCCTCTCGGCGATGGCGGCAGCAGGGGAGACCCGCTTCGCGGAGGTCGGCCCCGGCGATGTCCTCTCGAAGATGCACCGCTGGACGCTCCGCCGCTCGAGGGCCGAGGTCCTCGAAGAGCCGGTCGGCATCGCCCGGTTCGCCGCGGACCTCGGCGCGGCCGCCCCGGCGGCGGCCCCCTCCGCCGCGGACAGACAGGAGACCACGTGAACGGACGCCAGAAGGTCGCCCTCGTGACGGGGGGCTCCCGCGGGATCGGACGGGCCATCGCCGAGCGGCTCGCCGCCGACGGCTTCCACTCCGTCGTCACCTTCCGCGCCGACGCGGCCGGGGGAGCCGAGACGGTCCGACGGATCGTCGAGGCGGGCGGGAGCTCCGAGGCCGTGAAGGCCGACGCGACGTCGAAGGAAGAGATCGTCACCCTCGCCGACCGCCTCGACGCGGAGCGGGGCGGCGTGGACGTCCTCGTCAACAACGCGGCCGCCCTTCGGAACGGCCTCTTCGCGCTGATGCCCGAGGCGCACTGGGACGAGGTGATCGACACCTCCCTCGGGGGCTCCTTCCGGGCCACGAAGGCGGTCGTCCGCGGGATGCTGCGCCGCCGGTGGGGGCGGATCGTGAACATCTCCTCCCTCGCCGCCCTGATGGGCTCGGCCGGCCAGACGAACTACGCGGCGGCCAAGGGCGCGCTCGTCGCCTTCACGAAGTCGCTCGCGGCCGAGGTCGGCCCCTACGGCGTCACCGTGAACTGCGTCGCGCCCGGCTTCGTCGAGACCGAGATGATCTCCTTCATGACGAAGGAGGCCCGCGAGGATTTCACGAAGCGGATCCCGGCCCGGCGGTTCGGGGTCCCCGAGGACATCGCCCCGCTCGTCTCGTTTCTCTGCGGGGACGGCGCGGCCTACGTCACCGGCCAGACGATCCGCGTCGACGGCGGCTTCGTCGGCTGAGACCCTCCCGCCTCCGGCCGGTCCCGCCCCCCGATATACTCACCCCCGACGCCCGGAAGGAGGCGGAATGGAGCAGGTTGAAGAGTTGAAGGTGCGCGTCAAGGCGCTGATCGTCCGCCAGCTGAAGCTGGAGATCGACCCGGCGACCATCAAGGACGAAGCACCCCTTTTCGGAGACGACCCGAGCGGGCTCGGGCTCGACTCGATCGACGCCCTCGAGCTCGTTCTCGGTCTCGAGAAGGAGTTCGGCATCAAGGTCCAGGACGAGGAGGTGGGGGTCAAGGCCTTCGCCTCAGTCAACGCCCTCTGCGAGTTCGTCCAGACGAAGGCCGCGTGAACCCTCTCCGGGAGGCCCTGCCCCACGTCTATCCCTTCCGCTTCGTCGAGCGCACGGTCGAGAAGCGCGGGCCGGCCGAAGGCCGCGTCCGGGCGCTCGTCACCGTGAACGGCCGGCGAACGGAGCGCGGAGAGGGCCTGCCGCCGCTCACCCTCGTCGAGGTCGTCGCGCAGGCGGCGCTCCTCCTCGAAGGGGGAGACCCCGGAATCGGCCGGAGCGGCTTCCTGGCAGGGGTCTCCGACTTCAGGTTCGAGAAGACGGCCGCGAGCGGGGACCTCCTCGATGTCGACGTCCGGATCGCGGGGGTCCTCGGGTCGATCGTCCGGTTCGAGGGGACCGTGACCGACGGGGAGGGCCGGATGGTCTGCACCGGCGCCGTCACGGTGAAGAGGGGGGTCGCGGCGTGACGGCCACCCCGGCAACCCACCACGTCGTCCTCGCGGGGCCGTTCGGCGGGATCCTCTCGCGAGCCGAGGAAATCCTCGTCCCGGCCGGTTTCGTCGTGACGCCCGTCGGGACGCTCGAGGGGCTCGACTCCCTCCCGGCCGTGCCGGCCGTCGACCTCGTCATCCTCGACGAGGCGTTCGGCCCCGAGGGGGGCGTCCAGGCGGCGATGCACCTCCGCTCGATCCCGCGGTGGCGGGGTGTCTCGATCATGGTCGTCGTGCCGGCGGGCTCGGGCCACCTCGAGGAGTGCCTCGTCTCGGGAATCAACGACTTCCTCCTCGCGCCGTTCCCCGAGGGAGACCTCCTCGACAAGGTGAAGCGCCTCACGGAAGTCGCGGTGCGCCGCGAGGTGAACACGATGCTCCGGGTCCACGAGGTTCGCGCGGAGGGGATGACGGTTCACGGGAAGACGCTGAACGTCTCCGTGAACGGCCTCCTCGTCGAGGTCGACGGGGAGCTCAACGTCGGCCGGGTCGTCGACGTCGAGTTCTTCCTCCCCGACGACCGCGACTCCGTGAAGAGCCGGGGCCAGGTCGCGCGGCGGGCCTACGAGGCGTCGGGGTTCCACCCGGTCTTCGGTCTCCGCTTCCTCGAGCTCTCCGCGCGCGACCGGGAACGGATCGGGCGCTACGTCACGTCGCGGGGGAACGCCGCCGGAGGCGGCAAGTGATCATCTTCCGCGAGCGGCGGGACGGGGCGACCGTCCTCCGCATCCAGGGTGTGGTCAAGCTGGGCGAGAGCGCCAGGCAGTTCTCCGAGTTCCTCGAGAGGGTCCTCGAGGAAGACGAAGGGCCCGTTCTCCTCGACTTCGAGAAGATCGACACCCTCGACTCCACCGGCCTCGGCGAGCTGATCGGCTACCTGCAGCGCTTCGAGGAGCGCGACCGCCGCATGGCGATCGTCCGCCCGAAGGACCGCGTGGTGGCGCTCCTGAAGCTCACCCGCCTCGACACCCTCATCCGGATCTTCCCGAACGACCAGTCCGCCCTGGAGTACCTGGGGGGGTGAGCGCGCCGGGCGCGCCAACACCGCGTTCCGAGGGCTCTCTGGTGTTTGACGCCGGTCCCGACGCGTCGTATCCTCCCGCTCCCCGCTCGTGCGAAAGTGGCGGAACTGGTAGACGCGCAAGGCTCAGGACCTTGTGGCTCTTAACAAGCCGTGGGGGTTCGAGTCCCCCCTTTCGCACCACTCCTCCCCGCCTCCTGCGGCGGAGGCCTGCCCCGGCGGGGCGCCCCGAAAGGACATCGTGACCACTGAATCCCCCGTCAGCCGCGTCGTGGCGGCCCTCTCCCCCCGCGGGCAGCGCATCCTCTCCTTCCGCGACCTCGCGAAGGGCCTCCTCGGTCCCTCGCCCGACGAGGCGGCGCTCGAGGCCCTCCAGGCGGAGGTCGACGCCCTCGAACGGAAGGGGATCGTCGTCCGGACGAGGGGCGAGAAGCTCTCCCTCATCGAGTTCTCGCCGAACCTCAAGGCCGGCCGCATCGCCGTCCGCGGAGAAGGGCGGGCCTGGCTCCTCTCGGGCGTCCCGGGCGTCCCCGACCTTCCCATCGCGAGGGGCTCCGCCGGCTCGGCCCTCGACGGCGACTTCGTCCTCGTCCGCATCGAGAAGACGAAGGGCCACGGCGGCTATCGCGGCCCGGCCGAGGTGGGCCTCGTGACGAAGGTCCTCGTGAGGCGGCGGGAGACCGTCGTCGGCCGGATCGCCCGCGGGCCCGACGGCACCTTCATCATCCCGTACGACACGAAAATCGACGCCCACCTGAGGGTCCCCGAGGGAATGGACCTCGACGCGCCCGACGGCATCTACGTCGACGCGCGGATCACCTCCTGGCCCGACGAGAAGCGCCTCGCGCAGGCCGAAGTGACGGCGCTGATCGGCTTCCCCGGCGAGGAGGGGGTCGACGTCGAGGTCGTGGCGCGGAAGTGGGGGATCGCCCGCGAGTTCGGCAAGGCGACGCTCGACGACGCCAAGCGCGCGATCCGCGAGGTCCCGGCGGAGGAGCGCGCGCGGCGCCGCGACCTGACGGGCGAGGTCATCGTGACGATAGACGGTGAGAGTGCGCGGGACTTCGACGACGCCATCTCGGTCGTGGAGGTCCCCGGCGGAGGCTTCTGCCTCGGCGTCCACATCGCCGACGTCTCCCACTACGTGAAGCCCGGAACGGCGCTCGACGCCGAGGCCTTCGAGCGCGGCACCTCGGTCTACTTTCCCGACCGCGCCGTCCCGATGCTCCCCGAGCGGCTCTCGAACGACCTCTGCTCGCTCCGGCCCAACGAGGAGCGGCGGACGGTGACGGCGCTCCTGACGCTCGACGAGAAGGGCGAGACGGTGAAGGCCGAGTTCTTCCGGAGCGTCATCCACTCGAAGGCCCGCCTCACCTACACCGACGTCGCGTCGTTCTTCTCGGGCGAGGAGCCGGGGGAGGCGAAGGTCCCCGCGGCCGTCCGGCCGATGCTCCTCTCGGCGCGCAAGGCCGCCTTCGCGCTCCGCTGGATGCGCCGCGACCGCGGCTCCCTCGACTTCGACCTCCCCGACGCCGACCTCATCCTCGGCGAGAAGGGAGACGTCGTCGCCATCGTGAAGGAGGTGCGCAACGAGGCGCACCGCCTCATCGAGGAGTTCATGCTCGCCGCGAACGAGGCCGTCGCCAAGCACCTCCTCTTCGTCCCGACGCCCGCGATGTACCGCGTGCACGACCGCCCCGACGAGAGGAAGCTCAACGACCTCCGCGCCGTCCTCGAGCCGCTCGGCTACGACATCCCCGAGGACGACGAGCTCGTCGGCCCGACGGTCTTCCAGAAGATCATCGACCAGGCCGAGGGCAAGCCCGAGGAGCGGTTCGTCTCCGACCTCGTCCTCCGCGCGCAGAAGAAGGCGCTCTACGCCCCCGAGTGCCGCGGCCACTACGCCCTTGCCGCGAAGTACTACGCGCACTTCACGTCGCCCATCCGCCGCTACCCCGACCTCGTCGTCCACCGGGCGCTCTGCGAGTGGATCGCCGCGAACCGGCCGCCTGCCACGGCCGAGGCCGAGAGCCGCGAGCGGTGGCTCGTGGACGCCTCGGCGCACTGCTCCGAGAGGGAGCGGCGCGCCGAGTCGGCCGAGCGCGAGGCGCAGTCGTGGAAGAAGTTCGTCTTTCTCTCCAAGAAGGTCGGCGAGGAGTTCGAGGCCTACGTCTCGGCCGTCGTCTCCTTCGGTCTCTTCATCACTCTCGAGGGGGTCTACGCCGACGGCCTCCTCCCGATGGACGCCCTCGAGGACGACTACTACCGCTACGAGGACGTCGAGCACCGGCTCGTCGGCGCCTCCACGGGCCGCGTCTACCGCCTCGGCGACCACCTCCGCGTCAAGCTGACCCGCGCCGACTTCGACAAGCGGCTCCTCGACTTCCGCCTCGTGGGCGTCCCGCCGTCCGCCCGCCCGGTCCGCGAGGACGCCGGGGTCTGGAGACAGGCTCGGCCGGCCCCGCGCCCCGCCCGCGGCCGCGAGGGGA
>CAZNSS010000149.1:0-8512 GCA_964575465.1 uncultured Holophagales bacterium
ACGGCACCCGCTCGCTCTGGTACCTCCTCGTCGTCGCGGGCCTCGCCGGGACGGCGTGGCTCCTCGCGCCCGAGCGGCCGGAAGGAAGGGCCTGAAACGAGGGGCTGAACGGAAACGGGCGGCGCCGAAGCGCCGCCCGCGTGCCGGTCCGTCCCGGGTGGAGCTAGGTGAGTCGCCTGTGGGCCAGGAAGCCCGCGGCGCCGAGGGCCGCGACGAGCGCGAGGAGCCCGGTCCGGCCGAGGGCGGGGACGACGGCCTCGCCGGCGACCGCCGCGAAGTTGACGACCTGCGACCGCTGGAGGTCCGTCAGGCAGGCCACGGCGTTCAGCGGGAGGGGGTTCACGGCGATCTGCGCCGCCTTCGCCCGGGCGGCGGCCTTCGAGGGCTGACCGGTGACGTAGTGAAGCACGATCCGCGTCTGTCCGGCGGGGACCGTGACGGGAATGCTCCAGGTCGGATTGTCGTCCCCGTCCGCGAAGGTGACGGCGTTCGGGCCGGAGCCTCCGGGCCCCCACAGGACGTGGGCGAGCCGCGGGTCGCTCGAGGTCGTGCCGCTGTAGTTCTGCCACGTGGAAACCCAGTAGTCGGCGGGCGTGGCCGCCGCGTCGCCGCTCGAGGTCGAGTCGATGCGCGTGTTTGCGTCCGAGCCGAGGTTGTTCGCGGAGATCACGTTGACCGTGATGGCCGCCCCGGTCGGATTCGTCAGGATCGTCTGCCACCGCGCGAACGTGTCGTTCGAGGGAACGAAGACCCTCCGCGACACCGTGAGCCCGTAGATCGTCTGGTTCGGGAAGAGGATCTGGCGGCCGCCGCAGGTCGCGTCGAGGCTGGCCGCGCCGTTGTCGTTGTAGGCGACGAAGGCCGCGTTTCCGGTCGAGGGCTGGCCGGTCGACGTCTGGCTGAACCAGATGGTGTTGTAGCCGTCGAAGGCGTCGTTCAGCGTCGTCGAGACCAGTCCGCCGCCGCTCGTCGTCGCCTGCACGGGCCCCTGGTAGCTCGCCTCGGACACGGCCCCGGACGCCGAGCTCGTCGTCTGGAACGTGATGTTCGTGTTGATGAAGTACTCGAGGCCAGCGGAGTCGACGAGGCTCGCGCTTCCCGTCCCGAGCTTCTGGCTCCCCTTCTCGAGCACCGACATGGTGCCGCCGGAAGCGGGCTGCGAACGGCGAAGCCGCTTCTCGGCCTTCTTCTGCTCGTTGGCGGCCCGCTGCTGGGCCCTCCAGCTGCTCACGTCGGTGACGGTGACGTCGGCGAGGACGGCGACCGAGCCGAGCAGGGAGGCGGCTGCCACGGCGAGAGTGGCGATCCGACTGGCGGTTTTCTTCAAGTTGGTCTCTCCCTCTTCGCGCTGCCTCGGTGCCTGGCGACGGGGTGGGTGGGGAGACGGATGTCCGGGACGGCGCTCCGCAGAGTTTACGCCGGCCTCTCGACACCGGCGATCCGCAGGATTCCGGCGCGGAATCCTGCGCCGGCAGGCGAGTCCGGCGGCGGGCATACTCCGCCGGTGCTGCACCGCCCCGCCCTCGCCCTCGTCCTCGTCGGGGCGCTCTCGGCGACCGTTGCAGGCGCGTTCGCCGCCTGCCGAGGGCTGGGGCGCGGCGCGGGCCACCCGAACGTCCTCCTCGTCACGATCGACACCCTCCGGGCCGACCGGCTCGGCTGCTACGGCTTCTCTCTGGCCCGGACGCCGAACCTGGACCGCCTCGCCCGCGAGGGGGTCCGGTTCGAGGACGTGACCGCCGTCGCGCCGATCACGCTTCCTTCCCACACCTCCCTCATGACGGGGCTCCTCCCTCCGGCCCACGGGGTCCGGGACAACGGCACGTACGCGCTGGGCGCGGGGGCCGTCACGCTCGCCGAGCGCCTGAAGGCCGCCGGCTGGGCGACGCACGCTCTCGTCTCCGCCCTCGTCCTGAATCGCCGGTACGGCCTCGACCAGGGCTTCGACTCCTACGACGACGACCTGTGGGGCGAGGACGTGCCGAAGCTCTTCCTCATACGCGACCGCCCCGCCCGGAAGACGGCGGACCGGCTTCTCGACTGGCTCGAAGGCTGGAAGCGCGGAGGAAGGGCGAAGCCCTTCTTCGCCTGGGTCCACTTCTTCGACCCCCACCAGCCCTACGAGCCCGAGGTCCAGGACCGGCCGCTCGCGCCGACGCCCTACGACGCCGAGATCGCGGGGGTCGACCGCGCGCTCGGGAGGGTCCTCGAGAAGCTCCGGCAGGACGGCCTCCTCGAGGACACCGTCGTCGTGGTGACGGGGGACCACGGCGAGAGCCTCGGCGAGCACGGAGAGAAGACTCACGGGGTCTTCGTCTACGACGCCACGGTCCGGGTCCCGCTCCTCTTCCGTTTCCCGCGCCTCCTGCCCCGTGGCCGCGTCTACCAGGGCCCCGTCTCGAGCGTCGACGTCGCCCCGACCCTCCTCGGCCTCCTGGGACTGCCGGGAGGCGAGGAGACGGAAGGGACGAGCCTCCTCCCCGCGCTCCGCGGGGAGGCGCCCCCTCCGGCGCGGCCCCAGTACTGCGAGTCGCTCCTCTCCGAGGTCGGCTTCGGCATGGCGCCTCTCCACTCCGTCCGGAGCGGCGGCTTCAAGTACGTCCGGGCGCCGCGCCCCGAGCTCTTCGACCTCGCGGCCGATCCGAAGGAGCTCGTGAATCTCTACGACCGGGACCGCCGTCGCGCGGCCCTGCTCGACGACGTCCTCGGGCGGACGATGGACGCCTCGGCCCGGCGTTCCGTCGCCGCAGACGCGAGCCCCATGTCGAAGGAGACGATGGAGGCGCTCCGGGCGCTCGGCTACCTCGCGCCGCCGGGGGTCTCGCAGAGCCTCTCGGGGATGGACCCCAAGGACGGGATGCCGCTCTACGCGAAGCTGGAGGATGCCCGCCACGAGGCGCAGCAGAAGCGCTGGGGCGAGTCGGAGCGCCTCCTCCGCGAGGTCCTCGCGGCGCTCCCGGCGAACGTCTCGGCCCGGAACGTCCTCGGTCTCGTCCTCATCCGCCAGGAGAGGCTCGAGGAGGCGAAGGCCGTGTACGCCGCGTCCCTCTCGCAGGACCCTAAGCAGGCCCGCGTCCTCTCGATGCTCGGGACGATCGGCCTCCTGGAAGGGAACCTCGACGAGGCCGAGCAGGCCTACCGGGCAGCCCTCGAGGTGACGCCGGGCTTCGTCGAGGCGATGGCGAACCTCGGGTTCATCGCCCAGGCCCGGAACCGGTGGGAGGAGGCGCGCGCGTGGTACGACCGCGCCGCTGCGCTGGACCCCGGCTTCCCGCGCGGCAACAAGCTCTCGGGGGACCTCTGGTTCGAGCGGGGGGACTACCGGAAGGCGCTCCTCAACTACCGCGAGGTCCTTCATGCGAAACCGAACGACTTCGAGGCGCTGCTCCAGGCGGGGACGTGCCAGCGCCGTCTCGGCCACGCGCGGGGCGCGGAGCGGTTCTTCGAGCGGGCGCGGAGGTCCCGGCCCGATTCGTGGATGCCCGTCTACAACCTCGCCTGCCTGAAGGCGGCGCTCGGCCGGCCCGAGGAGGCGCTCGACCTCCTCCTCGCGGAGCTTCCCCGCCGAGGGTTCGAAGACCCGGGCCTCCTCGAGAGCGACCCCGATCTCGCCGCCGTCCGGGGGCTCCCGCGGTTCCGAGAGCTCCGGGAGGCGGTGGGGGGCGGTCCGGGCCGCTCGCTCAGCCCACCTGGCGCAGCGCCGCGGTGATCTTCGTGAAGGCCGCCCGGCCCGCCGGGAAGAGGCCTCCGAAGAAGCCCATGACGAGCGAGAAGACGATCCCCGTCGCGAGGAGCGCCGGTGTGAGGCGGAACGCGAAGACGACCTCGGCGAACGTGGCGAAATTCGTCGTCCCCGTGACGCCCGAGAGGGCGAGCTTGACGAGGAGGAACGCGAGCGCGCAGCCGACGACCCCTCCGATGAGGGCGAGCGCGATCGACTCCAGGACGAACGAGACGAGGATCGAGAAGCGCGAGAAGCCGAGCGCGCGGAGCGTCGCGATCTCCCGCGTGCGCGCCGAGACCGCCGCGTACATCGTGTTCATGGCGCCGAAGCAGGCGCCGATCGCCATCACGACGCCGACGAAGACGCCGAGGAACTTGATCGGCGCCGCCGTCGCCGTCTGCTCGTCGTAGTAGGCCCGCTCGACCTTCCCCTCCAGTGCGAGCCGCGCGTCCCCCGCGAGGCCCGCGACGAACTGGTCGCGCGCCGCCCGGTCCGTCGTCCGGGCGAGGATCGAGGAGAAGCCGCCGCGCTTGAACGTGTTCAGCATCCCTTCCGAGTCCGTCCAGATCTCGCTGTCGGGGGCGGTCCCGCCGGCGTCGAAGTGCCCGACGACCTTCCAGCGGTAGGCGCCGAAGCGGATCTCCTGGCCGAGCTCGGCTCCCTTGAACCGCTTCGCGACGCTCTCGGCGACGATGACCTCCGACGTGCCCGGGACGAACGTCCGCCCCTCGGTCATCTTCATCTGCGGCCTGAGGGCCATCCCCTTCTCCTCGACGCCCCGGATCGTGACGTTCGACGAGCCTCCGCCCTTCTTGTCGAGGTTCAGGACGACGACGAGCTCGGCCGAGGCGAGGGGCTTGCCGTCCGCGTCCTTCTCGATGCCGGCGAGCGCCCTCACGAGCGGCGCCTGGTCGCGCCCGATCCCCGACTGGAGCTCGGACTGCGAGTTCTGGCGGAGGACGAGGACGTTCTTCTCGGAGCCCGAGGCGGTGAAGACCCGCGTGAGCCCCTCGCCGAGCGCCATGACGCAGAGGAAGACCGCCACGACGAGCGCGATGCCGAGGACGGTCAGCGTCGTCGTGACCTTCCTCACGAAGAGGTTCCGGACGTTGTACTTCAGCGGAATGCCGAGCATCGCAGTGTCCTTCCTACCCGACCTGCCGGAGGCCGTCGGGGATGGAGCGCTGGGCGGAGCGGATGGCCGGGACGATCCCGGCGACGAGGCCGACGACGAGCGTGATGCCGACCCCCGTCAGGAGGACCTCGGGGAAGAGCTGCATCCCGGCGGCGAAGCCGGCCATCGGCGAGCTCAGGAGCCCTTCCTTCAGGACCGGGAAGGCGAGGCGGAAGAGGCCGAGCCCGACGAACGCCCCCGTCGCCGAGAGGAGGAGGCTCTCGGCGAGGATGAGCGTCAGGACGAGCGGCTTGCCGAAGCCGAGCGTCCGGAGGACGGCGATCTCGGTGACGCGCTCGCGCGCGGCCATCGCCATCGTGTTCGCCGAGATGAGGAGGATGACGAGGGCGATCGCCGTGGAGATGCCGGTGACGACGGCCTTCACGTTCCCGAGCATCGAGACGAAGCCGTTCTGGAACTCCTTCTCGGTCTCCGTCTTCGTCGGGGCGGCGGAGTTCTCGAACAGCGCGTCGACGGCACGTGGAAGGCGCTGGACCGCCTCGGCCGACTCGGCCTTGATCCAGAAGGTCCCGACCTGGCCCTTCACCGCGGGGAGCCCTTCCTCCACCGCCTTGCGGTCGAAGTAGACGCCGGTCTCGTCGGAGCCGCGGAAGACGGCACGGACGGTGAGCTCGAGGCTCATCGGGTAGTAGTCGCCCTTCAGGACGAACTTGTCGCCGAGCTTCCAGCCGTAGCGCTTCATGAGGCGCTCGCCCACGAGGGCGCCGCTCCGGTCGGAAGTCCACTCGGCGGCGGTTCCGTCCACGATCGCCACCTCGTCGAAGATCGCGAGGAGGCGGTCCGGCTCGCAGCCGAAGCGGGCGAACATGTTCTCGGGCCTGTTGTCCTTGTACTGCCCGCCGAACCAGTTCAGGATCGTCACGTCCTTCACGCCGGGAAGCTGCGCGATCCGCTCGCGGTAGGCCTCGGGGATGAAGTTCCCCAGGGAGACCTTGTGGCGCACGACGAGCCGGTACATCCCTCTCCCTCCCGACGTGTCGGCGTCGAGCGCCATCAGGAGCGTCCCGAGGACGCAGATGACGAAAAAAGGGAGGACGATCGAGGCGATCGTCAGGATCGAGCGGGTCTTCTTGCGGAAGAGGCTGCGCAGGACGTAGGGGACGAATCTCATGGCGTCACCGTTCGGGCTACGCGACCTGCCGCAGGCCCTCGGTGATCGGCCGCGTGGCGGCCCGGATGGCCGGGACGAGCCCGGCGAAGAGGCCGACCGCGACCGTCACCCCGAAGCCGAGGAGGAGGACCTCGGGGAAGAGCCGGATGCCGGCGGCGAAGGCGCCCATCGGCGAGTTCACGAGCCCCTCGCGGAAGCCCGGAAGCATCAGGACGAACAGGCCGAGGCCGAGGAGGCCTCCGAAGAGGGAGAGCGCGAAGCTCTCTCCGAGGACGAGGCCGAGGATCTTCTCCTTCGTGAAGCCGAGGACGCGCAGGACGGCGATCTCGGTGACCCGCTCGCGCGCGGCCATCGCCATCGTGTTCGCCGCGATGAGGAGGATGACGATGGCGATGATCGTCGTGATCGACCCGACGAGGAGCTTCACGTTCCCGAGCATCGACACCCACATCGCCTGGAACTCCTTCTCCGTCTCGCTGCGCGTCGGCCAGGAGGAGTTCTCGAACAGAGCGTCGATCTGCTTCGGCACCCGCTCGGTGGCGGCGAGGGAGTCGGTCTTCAGCCAGTACCAGCCGACGTAGCCCTTCACGCGGGGGAGGGCCTCCTCGATCGCCTGGTGGTGGAAGTAGACGCCGCTCTCGTCGGGCGCGGCGAAGACCGCCCGGATCGTCAGCTCGAGGGTGATCGGGTAGATGTCGCCCTTGAAGGCCACCTTCTGCCCCAGCCGCCAGCCGTACCGCTTCATCAGCTGGCGACCGACGAGAAGGCCCGTCCGGTCGTTCACCCACTCCGCCTCGCTCCCCTCGACCACCGTCGCCTCGTCGAAGACCTTCAGGAGCCGGTCGGCGTCGGACGTGGAGAAGCGGGCGAACTGGTTCTTCGCCGACTGGTCGATGTACGAGCCGCCGAACCAGTTCATCCGGAGCGTCTCGACGACGCCGGGGAGATTCCGGATCTTCGGGTCGTAGGCGCCCGGGAGCCAGTTCGTGATGGAGACCTTGTGCCGGACGATGAGCCGGTACATCCCCTTCCCGCCGGAGGGGTCGGCTTCGAGGGCCTGCAGGAGCGTCCCGAGGATGCAGATGACGAAGAGCGGCAGGACGATCGAGCCGACCGTCAGGAGCGACCGGGTCTTCTTCCTCAGGAGGTTCTTCAGGACGAGCGGGAGGAGCTTCACGGCCTACTTGCCGGCGGAGATCGCCGCGGCGGCCGCGATGCCGATCTCGCCCTTCTCGCCCTTCGCGCGCACGTCCTCCTTCAGGACGCCCTTGTCGAGGTGGACGAGGCGGTGGGCACGGGCGGCGGCCTTCGGGTCGTGGGTCACCATGACGATCGTCTTGCCGAACTCGCTGTGGAGCCTCTCGAGGAGGACGAGGATCTCCTCGCCCGACTTCGAGTCGAGGTCGCCCGTCGGCTCGTCGGCGACGAGGAGCGTCGGGTCGGTCGCGATGGCGCGCGCGATGGCGACGCGCTGCTCCTGACCGCCCGAGAGCTGACGCGGGTAGTGATCCAGCCGGTCGGAGAGGGCGACGACGGCGAGGGCGGTCTCGGCCTGCTTCTTCCGCTCGGCTTTCGAGAGGCGCGTGAGGAGGAGCGGCAGCTCGACGTTCTCGAACGCGGTCAGGACCGGTACGAGGTTGTAGAGCTGGAAGATGAAGCCGACGTTCTCGCTCCGCCATTTCGCGAGGGCGCCCTCGCTCATCGAGGAGACCTCGTCGGCCCCGACGAGGATGCGGCCGCTGGTCGGGCGGTCGATGCCGGCGATCAGGTTCAGGAGGGTCGTCTTCCCCGAGCCCGAGGGGCCCATCAGGGCGACGAAGTCCCCCTTCTCGACCTCCAGCGACAGGCCGTCGAGGACGGTGAGGACCTGCGTGTCGCGGGTGTACTGCTTGACGACGTTCTCGATCCGGATGAGGGGTTCGGCCATGCGCTCCTCGTCAGTCCTTCTTCACGCGGACCTTCTGCTCCGCCCGCCACTTCACGCTCGACCCCGCCGCCTCGGCGACGATCTCCTCGCCCCCCGCGACGCCGGAGGCGACCTCCACCTGGCTCCCTGCCGCCGCTCCCAGGCCGAGGGGCCGGAAGAGCGCCCTTCCCTCCTTGACGAGGAGGACGCCCTTCTCGCCGCCGACCTCGACCACGGATGCCGCCGGGACCATCACCTTCGGCTTCGCCTCCGCGTCGACCTTGGCCTCGGGATTCAGGAACACGACGCGGCACGACATCTCGGGCAGGATCCGCGCGTCCTTGTCGAGGATCTCGATCTTCACCTTCACGGAGCCCTTCTGACGGTCCGCGGTGGGGACGATCTGCCGGAGGCGGGCCTTGTAGGGCCTGTCGGGATACGCGTCGAGCGCGACCTCGGCGGGCTGGCCGATGGCGAGCCGCCCGAGGTTCTGCTCGTTGATGTCGGCCTCCATCTCGAGCGAGCCGAGGTCGACGATGACGGCGAACGTCGCCCCCGCCGAACCGGCGCCGCCGA
>CAZNSS010000150.1:0-8510 GCA_964575465.1 uncultured Holophagales bacterium
TCCTGCTTCTTCCCCTCGGCGACCTCTTCCATGAGCGCCTTGCGCGAGAGGACGATGTTCCCGCGCTTCTTGTCGAAGCTGACGATGCGGAACTCGAGCTCGCGACCGCGCAGGACGTCGAGGTTCTTCAGCGGCCGGATGTCGGCGAGCGATCCGGGGAGGAACGCCCTCACGCCGATGTCGACCGAGAGGCCGCCCTTCACGCGCTCGAGGACCTTCCCCTTGACGGCCTGGTTGTCCTTGAAGGAGACCTCGATGGAATCCCAGGCCCGGATCCGGCGCGCCTTCTCGTGAGACAGGATGACGTAGCCCGAGGCGTCCTCGCGCCGGTCGACGATCGCGTCGATCTCCTGGCCGGCATGCGGGAGCCGGTCGGGGGCGTGCGCGAATTCCGAACGAGGAATCATCCCCTCCGACTTGTACCCGATATCGACGAGGATTTCGTCGTTCGTGACCTGGATGACACGCCCGCGGATCAGCTCCCCCTCTGCGAGGGAGCGCTCGCTCTCTGCGAGCAGCCTCGCGAACTCCCCGTTCGCGTCGGCAGCCTCCTCCGGCTTCCGAATGGGCGTGATCTTCTGGTCCTCCGACGGCATGAATTCCACCTTCTCGAGGGCTCGCGGAGACGGCTCAATGGTCTTGAGTTAGCGGCCCGAACCGGGAATGTTAGACGTACGGTCCCGACAGGTCAACCGGCTGCGGCGACGTTCACGAGCCCGTGGAGCCTCTCGGCCACCTCGTCCGCCCCCATGTCCGAGGTGTCGACGACGACGTAGGTCTCGTCGCACGAGAGCGGGGAGTCGGCGCGGGAGGAGTCGGCCCGGTCCCGGGCCTCCATCTCGGCCTGAACGGCCGCGAGGTCCTGGGGAGTCCCCTTGCGGACGAGCTCGTCGAACCTGCGGCGGGCGCGGATCTCCGGCCGCGCCGTCAGGAAGAACTTCGCGGTCGCTTCCGGAACGACCTTCGTCCCGATGTCCCGCCCTTCGAGGACGCCTCCCCCGGCGAGCGCCATCTCGCGCTGGCGGGCCGCGAGGCGCCGCCGGACCCTCGGGATCGCCGCCACCGCCGAGGCGTAGCGGGAGACCTCGGGCTGCCGGATCTCCTCGGAGACGTCCTCGCCGTCGAGGAAGGTCCTCGCGTCCCCGCCGGCGCCCGTCACGCGAACCTCGGAGCGCTCGCAGAGCTCCGCCACGCGGTCGGGATCGGCGATCGGGAGCGTGATGCCGCCCCGCCTCGAAAGGAGCCCGATGGCCCGGTACATCGCGCCGGTGTCGAGGTAGGGGACTCCGAGCCTCGAGGCGAGGGCCTTCCCCACCGTCGACTTCCCGACGCCCGACGGCCCGTCGATGGCGACGACGATCATCCGGGGGCCTGGGCGGTGAGGCCGAGCCGGCCTGCCGCGAGCAGCTCGTCGAAGACGGCGAGGAAGCGGAGGTTCTCCGCGTGCGTGCCGACCGAGAGCCGGAAGGCGAGCGGGAATCCCCAGCCCCCCATCGGCCGGAGGATCACTCCGCGCCGGGCGAACTCGGGCTCCAACGGCCCGAAGGGGATCGGCAGCTCCACGAGCAGGAAGTTCCCGAGCGAGGGGTTCACGACCGCCCCGCGGCGGGCGAGCGCGGCGGCGAGGAACGGGCGCTCCTCGCGGACGAGGGCTCTCGTCCTCTCGCAGTGCTCCGCGTCGCCGAGGGCGGCAATCGCCGCCGCCTGGGCGGGGCCCGTCGTGTTGAACGGCTCGCGAACCTTGTTCATCGCCGCCGCGATCTCAGGAGGAGCGAACGCGTAACCGACGCGGAGGCCGGCAAGGCCGTAGATCTTCGAGAAGGTCCGGAGGACGACCACGTTGTGCCCGGCCCGCATGTAGTCGAGAGCGTCCGGGTAGTCGGCCGCCTCGGAGGCGAACTCGAAGTAGGCCTCGTCGATGACGGTGACGACGTGCCCCGGCAGGCCGTCGAAGAGCTCGTCGAGATCGGACCTCGTCGCGTACGCCCCGGTCGGGTTGTTCGGGTTCGCGATCGCGACGACCTTCGTCTGGGGCCCGACGCGCCGAGTCATCGCCCCGATATCGGGCCGGTGTCCGGGCCGCGTCGGGACCTCGACGAACGTCCCCCCGGCGCGGCCGACCGCGACGGGGAACATCCGGAAGATGCCGGCCGGGACGACGACCTCCTCGCCCGGGTCGACGTAGGCGCGGACGACGATGTCGATCAGCTCGCACGACCCGGACCCGAGGACGACCTGGTCGGCGGGGACGGCGTGGCGTTCCGAGAGTGCGCGCCGGAGGTACGTGCCGGAGCCGTCCGGGTACATGTGGACGGACGCGGTCGCGGCGAGGGCCGCGGCGACGCCCTTCGGCGACGGCCCGAGCGGGTTCTCGTTGGAGGCGAGCTTGACGGCCCCGGTGATGCCGTACTCGGCCTCGACATCCTCGACGGGTCGACCGGGGACGTACGGCGCCAGCTTCCGGACCGCGGGTCGCGGGGAGGGCTTCACCTCTTCACCTCGCGGCGCTTGCGGGCGGGTCCCGCCGCAGGCACCTTCGGCTTCGGGGCCACCTTCTTCTCGGGCTTTATCGCCCGGAGGGCCTCCACCTCCTCGCGGCTGAGGTCGCGGAACCCGCCCGGAGGGATCTTCTTGTCCCGGATCGGCCCGATCGCGACGCGGCGGAGCTTCGAGACCTTGTGCCCGACCGACTCGAGCATCTTCCGGACCTGCCGCGATCGCCCCTCGCCGAGAATCACCCGGAGCCAGGCGTTCCCCCCCACCCCGTCTTTCTCGGGCGTCGTGTCGAGCAGCTCGACGGTCGCCGGTGCGGTCCGCACGCCGTCGAGGAGGACTCCCCGGGCGAGCTTCGCGATCTTAGCCGGCGTCGGGACGCCCGAGACCTTCACCTCGTACTCCTTCCGGCAGCCGCCGGACGGATGGGCGATGCGGTAGGCGAGGGCCCCGTCGTTCGTCAGGAGGATGAGGCCCTCCGAGTCGAAGTCGAGCCGCCCGACGGGGACGACCGGCTCGGAGACGCGGGAGCCGAGGAGCGCGTAGACCGTCGGACGCCTCTGCGGGTCGTCGCGCGTGACGACGACGCCGCGGGGCTTGTTCATCAGGATGTACCGCGGCGCGGCGGGGGCGCGGAGCCTCTTGCCGTCCACCTTGACGTGGTCGACCGCCGCGTCGGCCTTCGTGCCGAGCTCCGTGACGACCTGGCCGTTCACGGTGACGCGTCCCTCGCGGATCATCTCCTCGGCGGCCCGGCGCGAGGCGACGCCCGCGGCGGCGAGGAGCTTCTGCAACCGTTCAGCCGCCATGTCCTTCCTCCTCTGCGGCCGGGCCCTCCCCCGGCGCGCTCACGTCTTCGGTCCCGGCCGGCGCCTCGGACGACGACGGGCCCTCTTCGGCCACGGTCTCGGCTCCGGCTTCCGGCGCCTCGGCCACGTCCTCGACCTCTCCCGTCGCTTCGTCGACGTGGAAGAGCTCGACCTGCGCCGGGTCGGGCTTCGGCGCCTCGAGACCGTAGATCGCCTCCAGCTCCTCCGGCTTCGGCAGGTCTCCGAGGCCCTTGAGGCCGAAGTGGACGAGGAATTCCTTCGTCGTCTTGTAGAGGAAGGGGGTCCCGACGACCTCCTTCCGGCCGGCCGTCGTGATCAGTTTCCTGTCGAGAAGCGTCCGGATGGAGGACGAGGAGTTCACGCTCCTGAGCTCGGCGATCTCCGGCCCGGTCACGGGCTGGCGATAGGAGACGATCGCGAGGGTCTCGAGCGCCGCCATCGAGAGCTTCGTCTTCCCGTCCAGACCGAGGAGCCGGCGGACGGGGTAGTCGTACTCGGGGCGGGTCACGAGCCGGACGCCGCCCGCGACGCGGTCGAGACGGATGCCTCGCCCGTCCACGGCGCAGGAGGCCTCGAGTGCGGCCACGGCCTGCGTCACGATCGCCTCGGAAAGCTCGGCCGCCTCGGCCAGCTTGTCGAGCGCGACGGGCTTGGATGCCGCGAAGAGGAGCGCCTCGACCAGCGGGAGCGCCTCGTCGAGCGATTCGTCCGGGGACCTCTCTGGCGCCGCGACGGCCGGCTCTTCCGCCGGAACCGGACCGGGCTCCGGCTCGCTCGCGGCTTCGGCTTCGGCTTCGGCCGGAGCCTCCTCGGTCGCCACGGGCTCCGCCCCGGCGACGCCCCCCCCGGCCGTCGTCTCGGAGGGCTCGACGGAGGCCTCCGGTGTCATTTCGTCTCGCTCTTCCGTCATCGTCTCAGCGGTATTCCTCTTCGTAGCCTTCGAGCGCCAGGCTCTCACCCGTCGGCTCGAGGTAGATCTCCCCGAACTCCTCCGTCTGCAGCGCCCGCACGAGGAGAAGGCGGAGCAGCTCCAGGACGGCGAGAAAGACGGCGATCGCCTCGGCGCGCCCGGACAGCCCCCGGAAGACCTCCGAGAGCGCCACGCGCCCCGATTCCCGGACGCGTCCCGCCATGTCCTGCATCTTCTCGCGGATGGAGAACTTCTGCGAGACGATCGCCATCGCCGGCGGGTTCAGCGCGCGGTAGCGGTCGACGACGTTCTTGAAGTGCGTCAGGAGGTCGAAGAGCGAGACCTCGGAGAGGTCGGTCTCCTCTTCCTCAGGCTCCGCCTCGGGGCGGTACGGCGGACGCGGGTACATCCCGATTCGGTCCACCTCGTAGACGTGGAGCGTCTCCGCGACCCCCTTGAACTTCCGGTACTGCAGGAGCCTCGAGATGAGCTCCTCGCGCGGGTCGGGAACCTCTCCCCCGTCCGGGGCCGGCGTCCGCGGCAGGACCATCTGGCTCTTGATCTGGACGAGCAGCGCCTCGACGTAGAGGAACTCGGCCGCCACCTCGAGGTCCAGCTCCACCATCAGGACGAGGTACTCGTGGTACTGCCGGCAGATGTCGACGACCGGGATGTTGCGGAGGTCGATCTCGTCCTTTCGGATCAGGTGCAGGAGCAGGTCGAGGGGTCCCTCGAACTGCGGCAGATGCACCGGGTAGGGCTGTACGATCTCAGCCCCCGGCGGGATCGGGATCCGGATGCCTTCGGCCACTCGGGGACTCAGAGGAGCTTCATGGCGTCCGCGACGCACTTCATGGTCTCGGCGGCGAGGGCGCGCGCCTTCGCGCCCCCCTCCTCGAGGACCTCGCGGACGTACCCCGGCTTCGCGGTGATCTCGGCCCTTCTCGCGCGCACCGGCTCGAGAGCGGCGTTCATGTTCCGGATGAGGTGCTTCTTGCAGTCGACGCAGCCGCGCGCCGCCGACCGGCACTCGGCGTCGACCTGGGCGATCTCGTCCTTCGGCGAATAGAGGAGGTGGAACGGGAAGAGGTTGCACGTATCCGGGTCGCCCGGGTCCGCGCGGCGGGCGCGCTTCGGGTCCGTCACCATCGACATGACCTTCGTCCGGATCTCCTCCGTCGAGTCGGAGAGGGCGATCGTGTTGCCGTAGCTCTTCGACATCTTCCGGCCGTCGAGGCCGGGGACCTTCGGCGTCGCGGTGAAGAGCGCCTGCGGCTCCGGGAAGACCTCGCCGTACATCCCGTTGAAGCGGCGGACGATCTCGCGGCAGATCTCGAGGTGGCTCTCCTGGTCCTTCCCCACCGGGACGCAGTGGCCCCGGTAGAGGGCGATGTCGGCCGTCATCAGGACCGGGTAGCCGAGGAAGCCGAACGTGCCGAGGTCCCTCTCGCGGAGCTCCTGGAGCTGCTCCTTGTACGTCGGGACCCGCTCGAGCCAGCCGAGCGGCGTGATCATCCCGAAGATGAGCGCGAGCTCGGCCGTCTGCGGCACCTGCGACTGGACGAAGATCACGGCCTTCTCGGGATCGAGGCCGACCGAGAGCCAGTCCGTCACCGCCTCCAGCGTCGACTCGCGGATCGCCGACGTGTCGGCGTAGTCGGTCGTCAGCGCGTGCAGGTCGGCGACGAAGTAGTGGCACGCGTACTGGTCCTGAAGGTCGACCCAGTTCTTCACCGCGCCCCAGTAGTTCCCGAGGTGGACACGCCCCGTCGGGCGCAGGCCCGACAGGACGATCTTCTTCGCCGGTTCGCTCAAGTGGGACCTCCGAGCAGGAGCTGGAACACGAGGGTCAGGGGCGGTCTCAGGAGGGCCGAGAGCCCACCCGTGAAGATCGCCACGACGAGGAGGATGAACCCGTAGCGCCGCAGCCACATGACGCCCCGGATCCAGCGGGCGGGGGCGAAGCTCTCGACGACGCCGAAGCCGTCGAGAGGTGGGATCGGGACGAGGTTGAAGAGGCCAAGGGAGACGTTCACGAGAACCGTGTAGAAGGCCACGAGGAGGAGCGGGTGGAAGAACGACCCACGCAGCTCAACACCGCCCGGCGCCGCCCGGAGGAGGAAGAACGCGGCCCCGCCGGCGAGCGCCACGGCGAAATTCGAGAGGGGCCCGGCCGCCGAGACGAGGAGGTTCGCCCGCCGCGGGTTCCGGACGCCCCGGAGCGAGACCGGGACCGGCTTGGCCCACCCGAAGATCGGGGCGCCCGAGAAGGCGAGGAGCGCCGGGACGAGCAGGCTCCCGAACAAATCGATGTGCTTCAGCGGGTTGAGCGAGATCCGACCGAGGTCGCGGGCGGTCGTGTCGCCGCAGCGGAGCGCCACCCAGCCGTGCGCAGACTCGTGCACGGAGACCGCGAACAGGAGGGCGGCCACCTGGATGACGATCTCGAGGACCTTTTCTGGGGAGATGGGTGCGTCGGGCACGGTCGGGTCGTCCGAAAACGCCCGATCCTACGTGCCCCCTCCGGGGGCGTCAATCGAAGCTCCGGTGGCGCGCCGTTCCGCGGCGATCCCCTCCTCGGCCGTGCGGTAGTGGCCGAAGCGGCCGGCCGCAACACTCTGCGCGAGAAAGGGATTCTGGTCGCCGACACCCGAGAGTGAGAGGGAACCGCCCGCGGTTGCGAAGCGCCCCTGTTCCCTCATCAGCACGGCAACTATCGTCGTGGGGAGGGCGGTGCAGCCGGCGAGGTCGACGACGCAGCGGAGCGCACCGTTCTCGCGCGCGACGCGGAGGTACTCGGTGATCGTCGACGCCTCGGTGAGCGTCACGTCTCCGCGGACCCGGAGGGCCGCCACGGCACCGTCGGTCTCGAGGGAGAGTTCCACGCCCCGAGGATGCCACAGGGAGGGACCCCGGGGGCCCCTCCGTGACGCCCGTCACGCCCGTGCGCTGCGGAGGAGGAGCGGCTCCTCGAACGGGCCCGCGCGTCCCTCTTCCCCGAGGCGCGTTGCGACCGCCCCCGCCTTCGCGAGGAGGTCCCGGTCCGCGAGCGGGTCGGCGAGGCGGAACTCGGGCATCCCGCTCTGCCGCGTGCCGAGCGCCTCCCCGGGACCGCGGCGCCTCAGGTCCTCCTCCGCGACGACGAAACCGTCGTCGGTCCGCGCGAGGACGGCGAGGCGCGAGAGCGCATCGGGCGAGGCGCCGGTGCCGGCCAGGAGGAGGCAGGTCGAGGGGCGCGGGCCGCGGCCGATCCGCCCGCGCAGCTGGTGGAGCTGGGCGAGGCCGAACCGCTCGGCGTTCTCGACGAGGAGAAACGAGGCTTCGGGCACGTCGATCCCCACCTCGACGACCGTCGTCGTCACGAGGACGTCGAGCTCGCCCGCGGCGAACTGGCGCATCGCCTTCTCCCGCGCCTCGGCACGCATCCTCCCGTGAATCGCCCCGACCCTGCGGGCCGGGAGCCGGCGCGAGACCTCCTCGGTCCACGAGGCGACGGAGCGCGCGTCGATCGTCTCCGACTCGTCGACGAGGGGGACGACGACGTACGCCCGGCCGCCGGTCTCGACGTCCCGCGCGAGCACCCGGTAGGCCTCGTCGCGCCCGGCGTCGTCCGAGACGCGCGTGACGACAGGCGTCCGGCCCGGAGGCTTCTCGTCGAGCGTCGAAACGTCGAGGTCGCCGTGAAGGGCGAGGGCGAGCGACCGGGGAATCGGCGTCGCCGAGAGGACGAGGACGTGCGGGTGCTCCCCCGTCGCCGCCCCTCGCGCCGGGAGGGCGGCCCGCTGCGCGACGCCGAACCGGTGCTGCTCGTCGACGACGACGAGGCCGAGCCTCCGGAACGCGACCGGCTTCTCGAGGAGGGCGTGCGTCCCGACGAGGAGACCGATCTCCCCCTCCTCCAGCGCGGCGAGGAGGGCGGCGCGCGGCCGGCCCGTCACGCGGGCCGTCAGGAGGGCCGGCGTCACCCCGGTGCCTGAAAGGAGCCGGAAGATCGTCTCCGCGTGCTGCTCCGCGAGGATCGTCGTCGGCGCCATCAGGGCCGACTGGTACCCCCGCCCCGCCGCGAGGAGCGCCGTCAGGACCGCGACGATCGTCTTCCCGCTCCCGACGTCTCCCTGGAGGAGCCGGGCCATCGGGTGCCCCGACTTCAGGTCGGCTCCGATCTCGCGGATCGCCTGCTTCTGGGCCCCGGTGAGGGGGAACGGCAGGATCGACGCGAGCGAGCGCCTCAGCGCGGCGTCGGCCGCGATCCGCGGCGCGGGGCGCCCGGCGCGGTC
>CAZNSS010000151.1:0-6028 GCA_964575465.1 uncultured Holophagales bacterium
GCCCACTACGCCGTCACCGAGGCCCGCTTCCGCCAGCACGTGAGGAAGGTCGACGAGGCGAAGGCGTCGACGATGCTCGCCCTCGACGACGTCCTCGTCCTCCTGACGCAGGACGACGTCGTGAAGCGGCGCGTCCTCGACCCGAAGAGCCCCGCCTTCGTCCCCGACTTCGGCGTCGTCATCAAGGCGGAGGACAACGAGGGGCGGCCCGGGTACTACGCGCTCTCGCGCCAGATGGTCCTCCTCTGCGTCGAGCGCCGGAAGGCGTGGCGCCTCCTGCAGGGCAAGGCCGGCATAGACAACAGGGAATACCGGGCGCAGCGCGCCCTCCTCGCCCGGCTCGGGAAGGGCGAGGTCACGCGGGAAGACCTCGTGAAGGGGGGCGCGATGCTCCTCAGGGAAGAAGTGACGAAGCTCACGGCGAGCTGAGAACCAGCGTAGAAGGAGAAGCGAATCATGGAGAGAACCGGAGTCATCACGTTCCTCGGCGGCCCCCTCACCCTCGTCGGCCCCGAGATCAAGGCCGGCGACAAGGCCCCCGACTTCACCGTCCTCGACAACGGCCTCGGCGCGAAGACCCTCAGGGACTTCGCGGGCAAGACGGTCGTCCTCAGCGTCACCCCGTCCCTCGACACGCCGGTCTGCGACGCGCAGCTCCGCCGGTTCAACGACACCGCGACGAAGCTCGGCGACGACGTCGTCGTCCTGAACGTCTCGATGGACCTGCCGTTCGCGAACAAGCGCTTCTGCTCGGTCGCCGGCATCGAGAAGGCGCTGACACTGAGCGACCACCGCGACGCGTCGTTCGGGAACGCCTACGGCGTCCTCGTGAAGGAGCTCCGGCTCCTCGCCCGCGCGATCTTCGTCGTCGGCAAGGACGGCCTCGTCAAGTACGCCGAGATCGTCCCCGAGATGACCCACCACCCCGACTACGACAAGGCGCTCGCCGCCGCGAAGTAGCGGGGCTCCGCACCCGGAATTGCCGGGCCGCCGCGACGCCGGGTCGCGGCGGCCCGCTTTCGTCCCCGTCCGCTCACGGAACACCGGGAGCGAAGTCAGCCCCGTGGTCGTGGCTCAGCGCCGGGTGGAGACCCTCTCCCCGACGCCCGGCTCGATCCCCGCCACGTGCTCCTCGCCGTCCCAGCGCGACCGCCGCGTGGGCCTCGGGGTGGGCGTTCGCGTCGGGGGACGCGTGGGCGTCCTCGTGGGTCCCGCCGTCGGTCCGGGAGTCGGCGTCCGGGTCGGTGACGGCGTCGAGGTGTGCGTCGGGGTCTGCGTGGGCGAGGGAGTCTGCGTGGGCGTCGGCGTCCGGGTCGGTCCGACGGTCGGTGCCGGCGTCGACGTGGCGCGCGGGGTGGGGGTCGGGGTGCCGACGCTCGGCGGGTTCCCCTCGCCTCCCGGCCCGTTGTGGCAGCTGTAGCAGCCCATCGCCGTGCCCGCCGCGAAGGTCCTCGTGCCCGCCCGCGTCTTGAGGCTCCGCGTCGAGAACATCTTCGAGAGGACCGTGCCGCGGTCGTCCGCGCCGTGGCAGGCGCGACAGGAGGCGAGCCCGCTCTCGGCGGCGTCCTCGTGCCTGTCCACCCACGACGCGCCGACCGGGTGCATCCCGTGCGGCCCGCCCGAGGACGTCTGCGGCACGTTCGGGCCGTGGCAGGCCGCGCACTCGCCGAGCGTCCCCGCGTGACCCTGCAGGTCGAGGCTCTGGAGGTTGTCGTTCTCGTGCGACGAGGGGTACTCGGCGTGCGTCGCGCCGTGGCAGGCCGAGCACTGGAGCCCGCCGTGCCCCTTCGAGAAGCGGTAGAGCGAGAGGCCCGTGGCGGGCGTGTCGGTGTTCGTCGCGAAGCGCGTGTCGGCCGCGACCCTCGGTTTCCCGGACGCGTCGAAGACGGAGGGGAAGCGGATCTGTCCGGAGTTCTTCGTCGCCGTCCCCGTGTGGCACTGCTGGCAGGTCGGCTCGTCGAACCAGCCGGTGCGCGTCGACGCCCCGACGGCGGCCATGCCGCCGTGGCAGCTCTGGCACTGCATGAGCATCGAGCCGTCGGCCGCCGTCGCCGCCCCCATCGCTCCGCGAAGGCACTTCGTCTCCGAGCCCGGATGGCAGCGATAGCAGGCGGAACGGTTCGCGGAGGAGCCGAGGGGCTGGCCGTTCGTCGGGTCGGTGACCCCGGCGTGGAGCGAGTGGACGGCCCGCGTCAGGGACGGGATGCCCGGTTGCCCGCTTCCGGGCAGCGCCTCGGACGAGTGGCACGCGGCGCACAGGACGGGCTTGCGCCGGACGGTGACCGTCGCGTAGAGACCGGCGGCGTCGTAGCCGGCGGCGGCGAGGGCGGGCCCGTACGCCGGGCTCGACTTCGCCGCGTCGTCGTGAATCCGCAGGACGTTCAGGCGGTAGTCGCGCTCCGGATCGGGGTCGTAGACCCAGCCCGCCGAGGGGCGCGCGTCGATCGGCGAGCCCGAGGCGTGGCAGGTCCGGCAGTCCATCTCGTCGGAGACGGGGAGGACGATCCGCGTCGACGCGAGGAGACTCCCGGAAGCGTCGCGCGCCGTGACCTTCATCATCGGGTAGGGGTTCTTCTTCCCGGAGTCGTCGTAGGGCGTGATCGGAATCCCCTCGGCGATGAACCAGTTCCGCGAGGCGTCGAACGTCATCGCCTTCGGCGTGTTCGCAGAGCCCGGCATGTCCCTGCCGGCGAGACCCGCGTCGACCGGAAGCGTCGCGCCGAACAGCGCGACGACGTTGTCCCAGAAGTCCGTCTTTCCGCGCGACGTCGTGTTGATCGAGCCGGTCGGGTCGGCCACGGCCTCGTACGTCACCTTCACGTTCGTGCCGCTCTTCACGAGGTGTCCCGAGGCGTCGACGACGTGGGCCTGGATCGTGTTGTAGGGGGGGAGGATGGCGAAGACGTCGAAGCCCGCGTCCATGCAGTGCATCCCCAGGTTGTTCCAGGCGACGACGGTCCAGCCCGTGGGCGAGACCGCCGCCCCCGGCAGGAGGGCGAGGAGGAGCAGCACCAGGACCACCCCGAAATACACGATCATCCGTACCCGCATGTTTCCCTCCTTGTCTGTTGCCGCCCTGGATACACGAAGGCCGCGTTACACCCTGCTGCCGGTGAACGCGGCCCCGATCGGTCCTGATTGACGTGTAGTGTCGGTCGTCCGGAAATCCCACGCAAGGGGTCTTTCCAGGAGCTCACGGCGCGGCCGCGGGACCTCCCGGGACGGTTGGAGCCCGGGGCGGGCGAGGAGGCGGGCCGTAAGATGACGGCCGGAGACGCCGCGTGGGAAGAATGACCCGGGACCTGCCAACGGAGACCAGGTGGCTTCCCGCCGCTCTCGCGGACGTCGCCGTCGCCCTGCTCGCCGTGGCCGGCGGCACGGCGCTCGTCCGCCTCATCGGCCTGAACTCGACGACGGTCGGCCTCGTCCTCCTCGTCGTCGTCCTCGGCATCGCTCTCGCACGCGGACTCCGGGCGGCGGTCCTCGGCGCCTTCGCCGCCACGCTCGCCTTCAACTTCTTCTTCCTCCCGCCGCTCCACACGTTCACGATCGCCGAGCCGGCCAACTGGGTCGCGCTCTTCTGCTTCCTCGTCGTCGCCGTCGTCGTGAGCCGGCTCGTCCTCAGGGCGCGCGAAGAGGCCGCGGGCGCCCTCCGGCGGCGCCTCGAGATCGAGGTCCTCTACGACCTGTCGATCGACCTCTTCACCGCGACGAACCGGGTCGGCGTCCTGGGCGAGGCCGCCTCGCGCGCCCTGCAGTCCGTCGGCGCCAGGGGGGGCGGGCTCCTCGAGCTCGACGAAGGGAGCAGCCGGACGCGGGTGGTCGCCTGGTCCGGCCGAGACCTCGCGCCCGAGCACGAACGCCTCGTCCAGGTCGTTCTCGAGCGCGGGGAGGCCGCGGAGGTCCCGGCACCCGGGGGCGCGCGCGACGTCTACTTCCCTCTCCTCGTCGGAGGGAAGGCGAGCGGCGTCCTCGTCGTCCTCGAGGCTCACGCGAGCCGCACGGTGCTCGAGCCCGTGGCGCGCCTCGTCGCCCTCGCCGCGGAACGGGAACGATTTCTCGCGGAGAACGCCCACCTCGAGGCGCTCCGCCAGAGCGAAGGGCTGAAGACCTCCCTCCTGCGCGCCGTCTCGCACGACCTGAGGAGCCCCCTCACGGCCATCGGTCTCTCGATCGAGAGCCTGCGCCGGCGGCTCGCGAGCGACGTCGAGGTCCGGGGTGCCCTGGATGACCTCGCCCGGGAGAGCAGCCGGCTCGCCCGGCGGATCGACAACCTGCTCGCCCTCGCGCGGCTCGAGGCGGGACGCAGCGTTCCCCACGCGGAGCCGACCCCGCCGGCGGACCTCTTCCGGGCCGCGCGCGAGGGGCTCCCGCTCGTCCTCGACGCGCATCCCGTCCACGTCTCGGTCGCGGCGGACTGCCCGGACGTCTTCGTCGACCCGTCGCTCGTCGCGGAGGTCCTCGTCAACCTCGTGGAGAACGCCGCCCGGGCCGCGCCAGAGGGGAGCGCCATCGAGCTGTCGGCGGCACGGCACCCGATGGAGCCCCACCTCGTCCGTCTCGAGGTCGCCGACCGGGGCCCCGGCGTCGCCCCGCAGGCCCTGCCCGAAGCGGAGGCCGACCTCGCCGACGTCGGCCGGAGGGGCCTCGGGCTCGAGATCGCGCGGGGCCTCGCCGGCGCGAACGGAGGCCACGTGTCGTTGCATCCCCGCCCCGGCGGCGGGACGATCGCCCGGGTGGACCTGCCGACGGCGACGCCCGCCGAGGAGGATCAGGAATGATCCGGACGAGCGCCTGCGTCCTCGTCGTCGAGGACGACCCGACGATCCGCAGGGGACTCGCCGCCGAGCTGACGGCCGCGGGCTACGAGGTCCTCGAGGCCCCTGAAGGCCGTCGGGGATTCGCGCTCTTCGGCCAGGGGACCCCGGACCTCGTCCTCACGGACCTCGCCATGCCCGTCGCCGACGGCTTCGAGCTGATCCGCGAGGTCCGCCGGGTGAGCGCGACGCCGATCGTCGTCCTCTCCGTCCGCGGCGCGGACGTCGACAAGATCCGGGCCCTCGACCTCGGCGCCGACGACTTCGTCACGAAGCCCTTCTCCGTCCCGGAGCTCCTCGCGCGTCTCCGCGCCCAGCTCCGGCGGAGCGGGGTCGCGCCGGCCCGGACCGTCCTCGAGTTCGACGGGCTCTCGATCGACCTCGAGCGACGGCGCGTCGTCCAGGGGGACCGCGAGGTGAAGCTCACGCCGACGGAGTTCGCGATCCTCGAGCTCCTCGCGACGAACGCGGGGAAGCCGGTGACGACGGCGCGGATCATCGCCCGCGTCTGGAAGGGTGCGCCGGGCACGACCGTCGACGTCGTCCGCGTCCACGTCGGCACGATGCGCAAGAAGCTCGAGCCCGACCCTGCGACTCCCCGCTACGTCGTCACCGAGCCGTGGGTCGGCTACCGGTTCGTCGCCGAGCCGCTGCCGGACTGAACCGCTCTCAGGTCTCCGTCTGGATCGGCATGATGACGGAGTGCATCCCCTCCATCTGGAGACGCCGCTGGAGCGCGAACGGCGTCTGGTTGTGGAGGAGCCGGTTGAGCGCGTTCTCCTGCGGGAAGACGAGCTTCGACATGAAGAAGATCGGGCGGTCCCAGTCGTCGCGGACCTTTCGGCAGAGGTCGAAGAGCTCGTCGAGGAGGTCCGTCCCGACGGCGAGGTGGTGCTCGGCCGCCAGCCCGTTCCCGCGCGCGAACTCGACGTACCGGACGAGGTCGCGCTCCGTCTCCCGCCGGAGGTTCTCGATCTCGCTCGCGCCCTTGAAGCTCGCCGAGTCGACCACGCCCACCGACAGGAAGATGCAGTGCCTGAAGTAGCCCGGGAAGTAGCGCTGGACGTTCAGGAACGAGTGCATCCCGAGGCCGTTGAACCCGGAAACGAGGAAGACCGCCGTCGGCGTCCCGCGGCTCGGCGGCTCGATCTTCGGAAGGACGCCCGAGTCGCGCGGCTTCGGCGGCTTGAGCGTCGTCAGGACGTCGTCCG
>CAZNSS010000151.1:6128-8499 GCA_964575465.1 uncultured Holophagales bacterium
AGGACGCCCGAGTCGCGCGGCTTCGGCGGCTTGAGCGTCGTCAGGACGTCGTCCGTCCGCTTGAGGAAGAGGCGGATGGAGCTGTAGTGCCGGCGCATCAGGACACAGAGCCCGACGAGCGTGCCCGTGATGAGGACCGTCACCCAGCCCCCCTCGCGGAACTTCATCATCACGGTCGCCACGAGGAGCGTCGCCGTCAGGGAGAGGCCGAGGCCGTTGACGGCGAGGTGGCGCTTCCACTCCGGGTCCCCCGCCCTCACCTTCCACCAGTGGACGCACATGCCGAGCTGCGAAAGGCTGAACGTGAGGAAGACGTTGATCGAATACATGACGACGATCACGTCGATGGAGCCGCCCGTGTAGAGGAGGATCCCGATCGCGGCGCCGCCCATGACGAGGATCCCGTTCTCCGTGACGAGCCGGTCCGAGAGGAGGCTGAACCGGTGCGGCACCCAGGAGTCGATCGCCATGTTCGAGAGGACCCGGGGCCCGTCGAGGAATCCGGCCTGCGCGCCGACGAAGAGGAGCGCCCCCTCGGCGACGAGCGTCAGGAGGAGGAAGCCTCCCGCGAGCGAACCCGGCCCGAGGGCCTCCGTCGCGAGCCGCTCCGTCAGGACGGCGTTGAGCGTCCGGCCCGGGACCCGGTGCACCCCGGCGAGGAGGTAGCAGAGGATCAGCCCCCCCGCCGTGAGGGAGAGCGAGACGGCCATGTAGAGCATCGTCCGGCGCCCCGTCCTGACGCGCGGCTCGCGCAGGATCTGGAGCCCGTTCGAGATCGCCTCGATCCCCGTGTACGTGCCTCCGCCCATCGAGAAGGCCTTCAGGAGGAGGGCGAGCGTCCCGATGCCCCCGAGGGTGGCCCACGTCTGGCGCGTTTCGCGCGCCGTCGCGGCGACGACCTCGGGCATCGCCCCGGCGTGGCGGCCGATTCCGAACACGATCAGGAGGACGTGCGTCACGAGGAAGAGGAGGAATATGGGCAGGAGGAAGAGAACGGACTCCTTCACGCCGCGCAGGTTCAGGACGATCAGCAGGACGACGAGGACGAGCGCGACGAGGAGCTGCTGTCTCTGCGGGATGGCCCGCGGCGCGAGGGAGCAGAGAGCCGCGACCGAGGCAGCGACCTGCATCGCGATCGTCATCGCGTAGTCGACGACGAGCGCCGAGCCGGACACGACGCCGGCTCCCTTCCCGAGGAGGCTCGTCGCGACGAGGTAGCCGCCGCCTCCCGACGGGAAGAGGGAAATGATCTGGGCGTACGACGCCGAGATGACGGCGATCGTCACCGTCATCGCGACGGCAAGGAAGACCGCGAGGTGCGTATGGGTGCCGAGGGTGACGAACGCCTCCTCGGGGCCGTAGCACGAGGAGGAGAGGCCGTCCGCCCCGAGGCCGACCCAGGCGAGGAACGCGGCCAGGGAGAGGTGGTGGAAGACCTTCGGGTCGAGGGGGTCACGGCTCTCGCCGATGACGAACTTCCGGGCGGTCTCGAAGAACGACATGTGCAGCCGCTCACTCTACTGACCGGCCGAGCCCTTCCGGAAGGCCTCTGGCGCCCCGCGAAGCGCCCGAGGACCCCATCTTTAGCCTTTCCTTAGGTCCCCGACGATCCCCGGGGCTCGTCCCCTCCATTTAGGGATTCCTTCGGACTCCTTCCGGACTTCCTCCGGGACGCGGAAGCACCTTTCCGGGCGTGGAAGGAGATTCCATCATGCCGCTCCTCATCGCCCTTGCCGCCGGGTTCGTCCTCGTTCTCGCCGACATCTACCGCGGGAAGCCGGGGGAACGGCTCTGAACGATCGCCTCCCTGGCGATCCCGAAGCCCGCTCCGATGTCCGACCCGGCTCTCGTCGCCCTCTCGCTGCTCCTCGGTGGCCTCGCCCTCCTCTACGTCCGCGGCTGCGCCGCCCTCCTCGAAGGGGACCGCGATGAACGTTGAGTCGGTCGCCGGCCTCGTCCTCTCGGCGCTGGCGCTCGCCTACCTCCTCTACGCCCTCCTGAAGCCCGAGAGACTCTGACGTGACGACGCTCGCGTTCCTGAAGATCGCGGTCTGCTTCCTCCTCGTCCTCGCCGCGGCGAAGCCCCTCGGCCTCTACATGCGCCGGGTCTTCTCCGGCGAGAAGACGTTCCTCGACCCCGTCCTCGGGCCTCTGGAACGTCTCGTCTACCGGCTCGGCGGCGTCGACGCGAAGAGGGAGCAGGAATGGAAGGCGTACGCCACCTCGCTGATCGCATTCAGCGTCGTCGGCGTCCTCGGCGTCTACGCCCTCGAGCGGCTACAGGCACTCCTTCCGCTGAACCCCGACCGCCTCCCCGCCGTGCCGCCCGCCCTCGCCTGGAACACGGCGGTCTCGTTCGTCACGAACACGA
>CAZNSS010000152.1:0-8488 GCA_964575465.1 uncultured Holophagales bacterium
TCCCGGCCACTTCGCCATCGAGACGGCCGCGCGCTACGGCTTCCGGGTCGCCGTCGTCCCTCGTTCCGACCACTTCTTCACCGGGCGCCTCGACGGGTTCGAGAAGGCCGCCTCCGGGCTCCTCGTGGCGGCCGGCCTCTCCGCGTCGAGGCCGCGTGGGTGAGGGAGCCGCGACGCCGATGCTCTCCGACGCCGAGAAGGCCGAGCTGCTGAAGAGGGCGCGGCACGCCGCCGCGCGTGCCCTCGGGCTCCCCGAGGGAAAGAGGGACCTGCCGCCGCCCGGGGGCCGGCTCGCCGAGCCGGGCGCCGCCTTCGTGACCTGGAAGAGGGACGGGCGACTTCGCGGCTGCATCGGGAGCGTCGAGCCGTGGCGCCCCCTCGCGGAGGACGTCGAGAAGAACGCCGTCGCCGCTCTCCTCCGCGACCCGCGCTTCGCCCCCGCGCAGCCGCGCGACCTCCCGGGGCTCGCCGTCGACGTCTCCGTGATGACGCCGCTCGAGGAGCTGACCGATCCCCTCGCGCAGCTCGAGATCGGCGTCCACGGCGTCGTCGCGCGGAAAGGCCAGCGCTCCGGCCTCCTCCTCCCCCAGGTCGCGCCGGAGTGGGGCTGGGACGTACCGACGCTCCTCGGGCAGGTCTGCCTGAAGGCCGGGCTTCCCGAGGACGCGTGGAAGGCGGTCCGGGAGCCCGCGACGATCTACCGCTTCTCGGCCGAAGTCTTCGGCGAGAGCGCGTAGAGGAGGATTCCCGCCGCCACCGCCGCGTTGAGCGACTCGACGCGCGGCGAGACCGGGATCCTCACGCGGCGGTCGAGGGCCGCGACGAGGGGAGCCGTGAGGCCGTGCCCTTCCGAGCCGATGGCGAGGACGACGGGCGCGACGCCCCGCAGGGCGTCCGGGTCCTCCCCGTCGTGGGCGTCGGCCCCCGCGAGCGTCGCCCCGATCTGACGGATCCACGAGACCGCGTCGGTGGAGAGGACGTTTCGTGCGACCGGGACCCTCAGCGCGCTGCCGGCCGAGGCGCGGAACGCCTTCGGGGCGAACGGAGAGGCGGTCCCGGGCGTCAGGACGACCCCGTCCGCGCCGAACGCCTCCGCCGCGCGAAGGATCGCGCCGACGTTCGCGGGGTCCTGCAGGCCGTCGAGGAGGAGGACGAGGCGCGACGCGTCGAGGGTGTGGAGCGTCGCGGAGGGAACGGGCGCGGTGGCGGCGAGAGCGCGTGTCGACTCGAGGTCGGAGAGCCGCGCGAGGACGCGGTGGGAGACCTCGATCACCTCGGTGCCGGCCCGCCGCGCCCGGTCCGTCGCCGCGGCATCGGCCGGCGAGAGGCCGGCGGTGGCGAAGAGGAGCTCCGGGACGACGCCCGCCTCGAGGGCATCGACGAGCGAGCGCGCCCCCTCGAGGAGGAGCGCCTCTCCCTCGCGCACCGCGCGTGCGGCCGCGGCGACCCGGGGGTTCGAAGGGGAGTCGATCCGGTCGCTCACCTCGGCTCCTTTCCGTCGCCCGCGAACCGGCGGACGGCCCGCCGCTGCTCCTCGGTCTGGGGCGACTCCGGAAAGAACGCGCTCTTCGGCACGTCCTGCCAGAGGGAGTCGAGGAGGGCCAGCGCCTCCTCTCCCGACACGCCGTGCCGGCGGGCGAGGAACGCTGCGACGGCGGTTCCGGTCCGGCCGATGCCGCCCCAGCAGTGGACGTAGGCGGGCTCGCCCCGCTCGACCGCCCGCTCGAGCTCCTCGACGATTCGCACGAGGTCTCCGTCGGCGGGGATCCCCATGTCGCGCACGGGGTGGCGGACCTTTCGCACCGCGAGACCCTTTGCCGCCGCTTCCTCCTCGAGCGCTGCCGCGTACGGCTCGAGCACGCCCGTTCGCCCGCTCTCCCGTTCCTCCGTCAGGTCGACGAAGAGTCGGATGCCGGCGTCGAGGAGCGCCCGGAGCCGCTCCCTCCCCTCGTTCTCTTCGAAGGCGTAGGGGTACTCGCCCGCGAGGAGGAGGCCGGGGACGACCCAGTAGCACTCGGTGATCGGGAGGGGTGGCGTCATCGGCGGCGAGTGTAGACCGCGGCCGCGCCCTCGAGGCCGGCGCGTGGGCGGCTCACTCGAACGACGGGTCGCGCCAGACGGGGTTTCCCTCGAGCAGCGTCAGCAGCACCTTCGTCTGCAGGATCTCCTCCGGCGGCGCGGCGAGGATGTCGCGCGAGAGAACGACCAGGTCCGCGCGCTTTCCCACGCGGATCGAGCCCCGCTCCTTCTCCCCGAAGCCGGCCCAGGCCGCGTCGATCGTGTAGTGACGCAGGGCGCTGTCCACGCTCACCGCGAGCCGGGGCTGCCAGCCGCCCGCGGGCTTCCCTTCCCGGGTCTTGCGTGCCACCGCGCAATAGAGCCCGCGAAAGACGTCGGGGGTCACGACCGGCCAGTCGCTGCCGAAGGCCACCCGCCCCCCGCCCTGCTCGATGAGGTGCCAGGCGAAGCCTCGGGTTGCGCGCTCCGGGCCGATGTTCCGCGACCAGACCTCCTCGTTGTTCTGGTCGGGGTTGGCGTGCAGCGGCTGCATTGAGGCCACCGCCCCCAGGGCCCCGAAGCGCGGGGCGTCTGCCGCGTCGATCGCCTCCACGTGCTCCACCCGGTCCCGGCGGTCGCGCGGTCCGTTCTTCGCCGCCGCCGTCGCGAAGGAGTCGAGGGCCATCCGAATGCCGCGGTCCCCGATGGAGTGGAGCCACACCTGCAGGCCGGCCTTGTCCGCGGCGGCCACCGCGCGGTCGAGGTCAGGAGGCTCCCAGCGCGGCGTACCCCGACCCAGGGCGGGGTCGTCGGAGTACGGTGCCAGCATCGCCGCGGTGTGGGCCTCGATCACCCCGTCGACGTACCCCTTCACTCCGCCGAAGGCGATCATGCCGTCGCCGTACCGGTCCCGCAGCCGGATGGCCTCCGCGATCCCGGTGGCCGGATCGGTCGGCGAGATGTTCACGGTCATCCGCGTGCGCACGCTCAGCTTCCCCTCCGCGCGCGCCCGCTCGAGCAGGGGGAGGAACCGGGCCACCTCCTCGGGAGTCCAGCCCGCGTCCTGCACCGAGGTGATTCCCGTGCGGTTGAGCAGGGCGAAGGCCTGGAGCAGGAGGGCGTAGTGCCTCTCCGCGGAGGGCTCGGGGATGAGGTCCTCCACGAGGCTGCCCGCCGCTTCCTTCAGGGCCCCTGTGGGCTCGCCCGTCTTCGGGTCGCGCACGATGGTTCCGTTCACCGGGTCCTTCGTGTCCTTCGTGATGCCGGCCAGCGCCAGGGCCTTGCTGTTGGCCCAGCCGGTGTGGCCGTCGTAGCAATCCATGTAGGCCGGCCGGTCGGGAACGATGGCATCGAGCTGCTCGCGGGTGGGGAGGCCGCCGGGGAAAGACCCGTACACCCAGCCCCGGCCCACGACCCAGGGGTTCTTCGGGTTGGCCTCGGCGAAGCGCCGGATCTTCTCCTGCAGCCCCGCCAGGGTCGTCTCCTCCGAGAGGTCCACGCGCTCCAGGTTGCGCGCCCCGCTCATGAGGTGCAGGTGCGCGTCCTCGAAGCCGGGGGTGACGAGGCGACCCCGGAGCGCGACCGTCTTCGTCTTCGGCCCCTTGAGCCGTGCCACGTCGGCGTCGCGTCCCACGAACACCACGCGTCCGCCGCGGACGGCCACCGCTTCCGCCCAGGGCGTCGAGGGGTCCGCGGTCCACACCCGCCCACCGGTCAGGAGGAGGTCGGCAGCGGGCTCGGCCGCGGGGGCCGCGACGCGGGGGGACAGCATCAGGATCGCGAGCAGGGTAGAGAGCATGGCGCCTCCACCCGGGATTCTCGGCGACGCGACACGCGAGGGGAACCCGTTCACGCGGTCTCCCCGGTCACGGGCCGATAATCGTCACTCGTGACCAGACCGTACCCCCACCTGCTGGCTCCCCTCGATCTCGGCTTCACGACGCTCCGGAACCGGGTCCTGATGGGCTCCATGCACACGGGACTCGAGGACCGCAGGTCGACCTTCCCGCGACTCGCCGCCTACTTCGCGGAGCGCGCGCGGGGTGGCGTCGGGCTGATCGTCACCGGCGGCTTCGCGCCGAACGTCGAGGGGTGGCTTTCGCCGTTCGGGGGCCGGCTCGCGACGCCGCGGGCCGCCCGGGCGCACCGGATGATCACGGACGCGGTCCACGCCGACGGCGGGAAGATCGCCCTGCAGATCCTCCACGCCGGCCGCTACGGCTACTCGCCCTTCTCCGTCGCCCCGTCCCGCATCAAGGCGCCGATCAACCCGTTCACCCCGCGCGCTCTCTCGGCGGCCGGCGTCGAGAGGCAGATCCGGGCGTTCGTCCGCGCCGGGGCGCTGGCCCGCGAGGCGGGCTACGACGGCGTGGAAGTGATGGGCTCCGAGGGCTACTTCGTCAACGAGTTCCTCGTCACCCGCACGAACAGGCGGACGGACCGGTGGGGCGGGAGCACCGAGAACCGGATGCGCCTTCCGGTGGAGATCGTCTCCCGGCTGCGCGAGGCGGTCGGACGCGACTTCATCATCGTCTACCGGATCTCGATGCTCGACCTGGTCCCTGGCGGCAGCACGTGGCCCGAGGTGGTGCAGCTCGCGAAGGCCATCGAGGCGGCCGGCGCGACGATTCTCAATACGGGGATCGGCTGGCACGAGGCCCGCGTTCCGACCATCGCCACGAGCGTGCCGCGCGCGGCCTTCGCCTGGGTCACGCGGAAGCTGAAGGGCCAGGTCGGGATCCCGCTCTGCACGACGAACCGGATCAACGACCCCGCGGTCGCCGAGCGGATCCTGGCCGAGGGCTCCGCCGACATGGTCTCGATGGCCCGCCCGCTCCTGGCCGACGCGGAGTTCGTGAAGAAGGCGAGCGAGGGGCGCGCCGCGGAGATCAACACCTGTATCGCGTGCAACCAGGCGTGCCTCGACCACGTCTTCAGCCGGAAGGTCGCTTCCTGTCTGGTGAACCCCCGCGCCTGCCACGAGACGGAGCTGATCTACTCGCCGGTGCCCTCGAGAAAACGGATCGCCGTGGTCGGGGCGGGACCGGCCGGGCTCGCCTGCGCCACCGTCCTGGCCGACCGGGGCCACGACGTCCACCTCTTCGAGGCCGCGGCCGAGATCGGTGGACAGTTCCGGATGGCGATGCGGGTCCCGGGCAAGGAGGAGTTCGCCGAGACGCTCCGGTACTTCGACGGCCGGGTCCGCGCCACCGGAGTCAGCCTGCACCTCGGGACGCGCGTCGGCGCGAGCGATCTGATCGCGGGGGGCTACGACGACGTCGTCCTCGCCACGGGCGTCGTCCCGCGGAACCCGCGGATTCCGGGCCAGGACCACCCGAGGGTCCTCTCCTACGTCGACGTGCTCCTTCGCGGCAAGCCCGTCGGCAGGTCCGTCGCCGTCGTCGGTGCCGGGGGGATCGGCTTCGACGTGGCGGAGTTTCTCGTCCACGGCGAGGCGCCCGCGGCGGGGACAGGGCCTGCCCTGGCGCGCTGGATGGAGGAGTGGGGCGTCACCGACCCCGAGGTCTCACCGGGCGGCGTGACGGAGCCCCGGCCGGCGCCGCCCGCGCGGAAGGTCACTCTCCTCCAGAGGAAGAAGGGCAGGCCGGGCGCCGGCCTGGCGAAGACCACGGGCTGGATCCACCGGGCGTCGCTCAAGATGAAGGACGTCGAGATGCTCGCCGGCGTCCGCTACGAGCGGATCGACGATCGCGGGCTCACCGTCCGCCTCGGAGAGAAGGGGGAGGAAACCCGGTTGCTCGAGGTCGAGAACGTCGTCCTCTGCACGGGCCAGGAGCCCCTGCGCGAGCTGGAGGCCCCGCTCAGGGCGGCCGGAGCCCGGCTGCATTTCATCGGGGGCGCGGATGTCGCGGCCGAGCTCGACGCAAAGCGCGCCATCGACCAGGGCTCACGCCTGGCGGCCCGGCTCTGAAAGGCGGGCGCTCGTGCTCCCAGGACCCGTGCGCCGCGCCGCGTCCGCCCTTCTGATCGCACTCGTGGCCCTCGCATGCCGCCGTTCTCCCGTCGTCGACCCGAAATATCTCGCCGTGGTCGAGACGGCCCGCGCTCGACGGGTGTCGGAGCTGACCGCCGAGGACGGCTGGCTCTCCCTGGTCGCGCGGGAATTCCTGGAGCCCGGCGAGAACGTCGTCGGATCCGGCCCGTTCGCAGCAATGGTCCTGGAGGGCCCGGGTGTTCCGGCGAAGGCGTGCGTCTTCGACCTCCGGCCGAACGGCACTGTCACCGTCCGAGCCGAGGCGGGTGCACCCGTGGCCGTGAACGGCGCGCCGCCGACCGAGGCGCCCCTCGTCCCGGAGGGCGAAGGAACGCGGCACGACGTCGTGACGGTCGACCGCATCCGCATCTCTCTCCTCGAGAAGGACGGCCGATTCCTCATCCGCGCCCGCGATTCCGGGAACCCCCGCAGGTCGGGCTTTACCGGTCTTACATATTTCCCGGTCGATCCCGCGTACAGGGTCGAAGGCCGGTACGAGCCCTACGCGGCACCGCGGGAGATCGACGTGCCGTCCTCTCGGGGTCCCGCCCGGAAGGCGCTCGCGCCGGGGATCGTCCGCTTCGCGCTCGCGGGCCGGGAGCACGCGCTCGAGCCGACCGTCGAGACGCCCGGCGACGACGACCTCTTCTTCGTCTTCTCCGACGCGTCCGCCGGGACGGAGACCTACGGGGGCGGCCGCTTCCTTCACGCGGGGAGGCCGAAGGCGGGCGAATCGCTCGTCGTCCTCGACTTCAACCTCGCCGAGAACCCGCCCTGCTCCCTCACTCCCTTCGCGAGCTGCCCGCTGGCCCTCCCGAAGAACACGCTCCCCGTCCGGGTCGCGGCGGGGGAGAAGGCGTCGCCGGGGCACTGACGCCCCGCGACCGGCGTCACTCTCGAGCTCGAAGTCCCTGCGTTCCGGTACGCTGGCCCGGCCGGGGGGCTACGCCTCGCGTTTGACGACGCAGCGGAGGGAGAGCGCGGGAGAGAGGGCGAGGTCCGCGGGCGAGGTGAACGCGGAGGACTCCGGGACGAGCGCCAGCCCCTGCCGTCGGTAGGCGGCCGCCACGAGCTCGGAGCAGAACCAGGCCTGGTCTTCCCGGACGCGCGGCCGGCGCCCGGTGGCGATCGCGAGCAGGAACCGCCAGAGCCCCCGCCGGTCGTAGAGCTTCCCGAGCTGCTGGAAGGCGAATCCGAGCGCCGCGCGGCGCTGGTCCCCGGTCGCCTCCGGGACGTCGAAGTGGTCGATGCCTCCGTGGTAGCGGGCGAGCACTTCGGAGATCAGGGCGAGGCGTACCCCGCTGCCGACGGCCTCCAGACAGTAGACGCGGCCCTCGAAGAGGAACACGAGCGCGGCGTGGGAATAGGGGCTGCGCGTCAGCCAGCGGATTGCGCGGCTCACAGGGCCCGAGCCCCGGAAGAGGACGACGTCGCCGGCCTTCATGCCGGGGCGGACGTCGGCGTAGCGGCGCGTGGTGGCGGCGGCGCTCTGCGCCTCCGCGCGCCTATTGGCCTCGCGCTTCGCCCGGAGGGTGGCCCGGCCGGCCGCGACCATGCGGGCAAAGTAGCACGGCGGCGCGCGGGACGCCGAAAAGGGGAGCCCGCTTCCGCGGGCTCCCCTCGGGAATCCAGGTCGTGTCCGGAATCGTCAGAGCTTCGGACCCGCGGCGATCACCTCGGGGGCGCACCCCGCCTCGAACTTCTTGAAGTTCTCGACGAAGCGCGCGGCGAGCGACCGGTACCGGTTGGTGTAGAGGGCCCTGTCGGGCCAGGAGCTCGCGGGGTCCATGACGGAGTCGGGGACGCCGGGGCAGGTGCTCGGGACCTCGAACCCGAAGATCGGGTCCTTGCGGTACGCGACCGCGTGGAGGGAGCCGTCGAGGGCGGCGTCGAGGAGGGCGCGGGTGTAGCGGATGGAGATCCGCTTGCCGACGTTGTACGGGCCGCCGACCCAGCCGGTGTTCAGGAGCCAGCAGGAGACGCCGTGGCGCTCGATCTTCTTCTTCAGGAGGTCGGCGTAGAACGCGGGGTGGTGGACCATGAACGGCGCGCCGAAGCAGGCCGAGAAGGTCAGCTCGGGCTCCTTGCCGAGGCCCGCCTCGGTACCGGCGATCTTCGACGTGTAGCCGGAGATGAACTGGTAGAGCGCCTGGTCGGGCGTGAGCCGCGCGATCGGCGGGAGGACCCCCTGCGCGTCGCAGGTCAGGAAGATGATGTTCTTCGGGTGGCCGCCCCGCTTCTCGGGGACGGAGTTCGCGATGAACTCGAGCGGGTAGGAGCCGCGCGTGTTCTCGGTGATCGTCTCGTCGTCGAGGTCGATCTTCCGCGTCACCGGGTCGTAGACGACGTTCTCGAGGATCGAGCCGAAGCGGTGCGTCGTCGCGTAGATCTCGGGCTCGGCCTGCGCCGAGAGCGCGATGACCTTCGCGTAGCAGCCCCCCTCGACGTTGAAGACCCCCTCGTCGCTCCAGCCGTGCTCGTCGTCGCCGATGAGGC
>CAZNSS010000153.1:0-8449 GCA_964575465.1 uncultured Holophagales bacterium
CCGCGGAACTGGGTGACGTGGAATCGGGCGTCGGAGACGTGCCCGGCGTCGTCGAGCTTGAGCGTGATCTTCGAGTGCCCTTCGATCCGGGTGACGGGGTCGATCGTGATCGTCTTTCCCATGGCGTGTCCTAGCGTCCGAACCGGGTGGCGGAGAGGTCGGGCGTCGTCCCGTCGAGGAGGGAGACGAGCGCGCCGAAGATGACGTCGGCCGGCGGCGGGCAGCCGGGGAGGAAGACGTCGACCGGCACGACCTCGTGAACGGGGAGCGCCCGCGGGAGGAGCCTCGGGATGACCTCGGAGGGGACCTGCTGCCTGAGGTCGGCGTTCTCGAAGTAGGCCCGCTTCGTCACCTCGTCGACCTTGAAGGTGTTCCGCATGCCGGGAACGTTGCTCGTGACCGCGCAGTCGCCGAGGGCGACGAGGAGCTTCGTCCGGCTCCTGACCATCCGGATCTTGTGGAGGTCCTCCTCGCTGGAGACTCCTCCCTCGACGATCGTCACGTCGACGTCGGCCGGGAACTCCTTCAGGTCGACGAGCGGGCTGTAGACCAGCTCGATGCGTTCGGCGATCTCGATGATCCGCTCGTCCATGTCGAGAAAGGACATGTGGCAGCCGGAGCAGCCGTCGAGCCACACCGTGGCGAGCCTGACCTTACTCATGCCGCTCCTCCCTCATCATCGTCAGGTACGGCAGGAAGCGGGTCCGCTTCGACATCTCGCGGACCGACTTCCCCTTCTCCGTGAGCGCCCCGGTCGGGCAGACCTGGACGCACTTGCCGCACCCGGTGCACGTCTCGGAGGAGCCCCACGGCTGATTCAGGTCGGTGATGACCCGGGCGCCGATACCGCGCCCGTTGATGTCCCAGGTGTGCGCCCCCTCCACCTCGCCGCAGACGCGGACGCAGCGCTGGCAGAGGACGCAGCGGTTGTGGTCGTTCACGAAGCGCTCGTGCGAGGCGTCGACCGGGAGCTTCGGGTGGCGGTAGGGCACCGTCAGGTGCGTGACACCGAGCTCCTGCGAGAGGTTCTGGAGCTCGCAGTGGCCGTTCGACACGCAGACGGCGCAGACGTGGTTCCGCTCGGAGAAGAGGAGCTCGACGATCGTCTTCCGGTAGCGCTGGAGGCGCTCGGAGTCGGTGACGACCTCCATGCCCTCGGCGACCATCGTCACGCAGGCGGCGAAGAGCCTGTTCGACCCCTTCACCTCCACGACGCAGAGCCGGCAGGCGCCGACGGGCGTCAGCCCGTCGAGGTTGCAGAGCGTCGGGATCTGGATCCCGTTGTCGCGGGCGGCCTCGAGGATCGACTCGTCCTCGCGGGCGGAGACGAGCCGGTCGTCGATGGTGAGGGTCTTGACCTTGCTCGACGGCTGCGGGGCCGCCGGCTTGACGGGCGGGCGGGCGCTCACGCGCCACCTCCCGCCGGTGCCGCATGGCCCGCCGCGGCGGCCTCGCCGGCCGCGATCTTCGCCTCGTACTCCCCGCGGAAGTAGTGGAGCGTCGAGAGGACCGGGTTCGGCGCGCTCTGCCCGAGCCCGCAGAGGCTCGTCGACTTGACGACCTCGCAGAGGTTCTCGAGGAGGGCGAGCTCGCGGGCCGTCGCCTCGCCGGCCGAGATCTGGCGGAGGAGCTCGTGCATCTGCGCCGTGCCGACCCGGCAGGGGACGCACTTGCCGCACGACTCGTCCATGCAGAACTCCATGAAGAACTTCGCGACGTCGACCATCGACGACGTCTCGTCCATGACGATCATGCCGCCCGAGCCCATGATCGAGCCGAGCTTGGCGAGCGACTCGTAGTCGCACGGCATGTCGAGGCCCGACTCCGGGATGCAGCCGCCCGAGGGACCGCCGGTCTGGACGGCCTTGAAGGCCTTGCCGTCGGGCACGCCGCCTCCGATGTCGAAGATGATCTCGCGCAGCGGCATCCCCATCGGCACCTCGATGAGGCCGGTGTTCGCGATGGCCCCCGCGAGCGCGAAGACCTTCGTGCCGCGGCTCTTGGGGGTCCCGATCTTCGAGAACCACTCGGGCCCGTTGCGGAGGATCGTCGGAATGTTCGCGAGCGTCTCGACGTTGTTGATGAGCGTCGGGTAGCCCCAGAGGCCCGACTCGGCCGGGTACGGCGGCCGCGGTCTCGGGGTCCCGCGGCCCCCCTCCACCGAGGCGATCAGGGCCGTCTCCTCGCCGCAGACGAAGGCGCCGGCGCCGAGGCGGATGTCGACGCTGAAGCTGAACGTCGTGCCGCCGATGTTCGCGCCGAGGACGCCCAGCTTCTCGGCCTGCTTGATGGCGAGCTTCAGGCGCTTGATGGCGAGCGGGTACTCGGCCCGAACGTAGACGAAGCCCTGCTGAGCGCCCACCGCGTAGCCGGCGAGGGCCATTCCCTCGAGGATCCGGTGCGGGTCGCTCTCCAGGACCGCGCGGTCCATGAAGGCCCCGGGGTCGCCCTCGTCGCCGTTGCAGATGACGAACTTCCTCGTCCCCTGCGCCTTCGAGACGGTGGCCCACTTGAGCCCGGTCGGGTAGCCCGCGCCACCGCGACCACGGAGGCCCGAGCGGGTCACCTGCTGGACGACGCCGATCGGCGTCATCGCGGTCAGCGTGTCGATGAGCGCGAGGTACCCGTCCGCGGCGACGTACTCCTCGATCCGTTCCGGGTCGATCCTGCCGCAGTTCTCGAGGACGATCTTCTGCTGGCGCGAGAAGAAGGGCGCCTCGAGGTCGCCCTGGATCCGGGCCACCGGCTCCGCGCCGAGGCCGTCGACGATGGCGGGGGCGTCCTCCGGGGTCACCCCCTGGTAGAGGACCTTCTCCTTCTCCACCGCGACGAGCGGCCCGGCCGCGCAGAGGCCCATGCAGCCGACGCCGCGGACCTTGCAGCAGTCCTTCTTCCCGCGGGCCTCGACCTCCTTCTCCAGGGCTTCCCTGACCTTGTCGCTCTGGAGGGAGAGGCAGCTCGCCGCCACGCAGACGTTGACCTGGTGCGCGACGGCTTCCCGCGCTTCCTTCTCGGCCTGGGAGATCTGGGCGAGGTCTTCAATGCTGATCATGGGCCATCCACCTCTCGACCTTCGCCACGAGCTGCGCCGGCGAGAGCTTCGCCGCAACCTCGCCGTCGAGGACGGCGGCAGGGGCGAGGCCGCAGGACCCGATGCAGCGCGCGGTCAGGACGGAGACCTCGCCGTCGGGCGACGTCGTCCCGGCCTTCAGGTCGAACCGCTTCTCGAGGACGTTCATGATCTGGTCGGCCCCCTTGATGTAGCAGGCCGTACCGGTACAGACGACGCAGGTGTGGCGGCCCTGCGGCTTGAGGGTGAAGAAGTTGTAGAAGGTCGCCACGCCGTAGACCTTGGAGAGCGGGATCCTGAGCTCCGTCGCCACCATGCGGAGCACGTCGTCCTCCAGGAATCCGTAGGCCTCCTGGGCGCTGTGGAGCGCCTCGATGAGCGCGTGGGACTTGTGCCCGTGCCGCCGCATGGTCGCCTCGACGAGACGCCAGCGGTTGTCCTTCGGCGCGGGGGCTCCTTTCGCGGGTTCCGGTGTCATTTTTCTCCTCGCCCCCGAAGACGAAAAAAGCGGCCCCCGAGGGGCCGCTCTCAGCGTTCGATTCCGGGGGAAATCACGCCGGAAAGGCTAGCACGCGACCCCGTCTCACCGGTCTGCCGGGCGCGCCGACCCTGCTTTTGAAGATCGCCCCACGAAGGCTACAATTCATGGTTTGCCTTCCCGTCAGAGGACCATCGTCTCGTGGACGAGCGCGCCCTTCTCGAAGCGGTCGAAAGCGAGCGCCGAGACGTCCGCGCTCTCCACCCTTCCCCGGACGATCCGCTCGGCGAGGCACCGCCCAGCGGCGGGGGCGTGCATGACGCCGTGCCCCGAGAAACCGTTCGCGAGGAGGAAGCCGGGGCACCCCGGGACGTCGCCCAGGACCGCGTGGTGGTCGGGGGTGACCTCGTAGAGGCCGGCCCAGCTTCGCCGGAAGTCGATCCCCGCGGCGGCGATCGAGGGAAAGCGGCACTCGAACGCCTCGCCGAACCGTTCCACGAAGGAGGGGTCCGGCGTCTCGACGAAACCCTCGGGCTCGTCCGCGTTCGACCAGGCGACGAGGACGCGGTCCCCCTCCCGTCGCACGAGGACGCCGCTGTCGGCGTCGATCGTCATCGGGATCACCTTCGGCAGGTCCGGAAGGGGGCCGGTCAGGAAGAGGTGCCGGCGCACCGGGACCACCGGCAGGTCGACGCCGAGGAGGGCCGCGAGGCGGCCCGCCCACGCGCCGCAGGCGTTCACCAGGTACGGGGCGGTCGCGCACCCCTTCTCCGTCGAGACGATCCACTGGTCCGCGGGGCCGCGCGCGACCCCCGTCACCTCGGCCCCGTAGCGGAAGCGGACCCCGACGCGGCTCGCGGCGGAGAGGTAGAAGCTGCAGAGGCCGCCCGGGTCGACGAAGCCGTCGCGGGCCCCGAACGTCCCGCCGGCGAGACGCTCTCCCGCGACGTACGGGGCGAGCCGCCGCACCCCGGTCGCGTCGAGCACCTCGACGGAGACCCCGCGCGCGCGCTGGAACGCCGCGGCCCGCTCCATCGCCGCGAGCTTCGCCGGGTCGTCCGTCACGAAGAGGTAGCCCGCCTTCCGGTAGAGCGGCGGCTCGCCGACCTCGTCCTCGATCGCGTCGAGGAGCTCCATCGAGAGGAGCGACATCGAGACGTTCACGTCGGTCGTGAACTGGGCCCGGATCCCGCCGTTGGCCTTCGACGTCGAGCCGGCGCCCGGCACCGGCTCGCGCTCGAGGACGACGACGTCCGTCTCCCCCATCCGCGCCAGGTGGAATGCCACACTGCAGCCGATCACGCCCGCGCCCACGACGATGACCCTCGCCCGCTCGTCCATCGCGACCCCTCCGAGGGGTCGAGCATAGCCCGCGCCTCCAGGCCCGGGAGAGCCCGATCGCTCCCCCGGCCCGGGGAGGACACGCGAGACTCGCCGAGGGACGGCCGACCCCGGCGCTCCCGATCGAAGAGCTCCCCCCGCCGTCCGCCGGACCGGGTGAGAATGCGGGCTCCCGACCTCCCGGCGCCACCGCGCGCCGCGAAAGGAAGCTCCATGACCGACCCGGCCATCTCGCGAAGGACGCTGCTCGGAACGGCGGCTCTCGCCGGCGCCGCGGCGCTCGTCCCGAAGGACCTCGCGGCGCAGGCTCCGGGAGCCGCCCCGTCGGCCGCCGCGGGCGGCTTCCGGATCGTCACCTCCCACAACGGCCTCGAGGCCGCCAGGGCCGCCCGCCTGGCGCTCCTCGACGGGAAGGACCCGCTCGACGCCGCCATCGCCGGGGTGAACGTCGCCGAGCTCGACCCGGACGACATCACCGTCGGCTACGGCGGCATCCCGAACGAGGAGGGGGTCGTCGAGCTCGACGCCGCGGTGATGGACGGCCGGACGATGAAGGCCGGGGCCGTCGCGGCCCTGACCGGCGTGAAGACCCCCTCCAGGGTCGCACGGCTCGTCATGGAGCGGACGGACCGCGTCTTCCTCGTCGGCGCGGGAGCGCGCGGCTTCGCGACGGCCCACGGCTTCCCCGACGAGGAGCTCCTGACGGAGAAGACGCGGAAGATCTGGCTCTACTGGAAGGACCGCCTCTCCGACCTCGACGACTGGATCGAGGCCGCCCGGGACGCCGAGGACCCCGACGTGAAGGCGTTCGTCGAGAAGTACGGGAAGGGGATCTTCCGGCCCCAGGGGACGATCCACCTCTCCGTCCGGTCGGCGAAGGGAGACCTCGTCGGCGTCACTTCGACGTCCGGGCTCTTCTTCAAGATCCCCGGGCGCGTCGGCGACTCCCCCGTCGTCGGGGCCGGTCTCTACTCCGAGAACGGCGTCGGCTCGGCCGGCTCGACGGGGCGGGGCGAGGCGAATCTCCTCACCTGCGGGTCGCACACGGTCGTCGAGTACCTCCGCGACGGCCTCGCCCCCGAGGAGGCCTGCCTCCGGGCCCTGAAGCGGATCGCCGAGAAGACGCACCACGTCTCGAGGCACCGCGACGAGAAGGGCCGCCCGTCGTTCAACGTGAACTTCTACTGCGTCGACGCCGCCGGCCGCGCGGCCGGAGCCGCGATCTGGAGCGAGTCGAGGTACGTCGTCGGCGACGCCGAGGGCGTCCGAATGCTCGACTCGGCGTACCTCTACAAGAAGGGCTCCTGAGAGCGCCCGCGCGCTCCCGGACCCCGACGAACGACCGCCGGCGCGCCGAGGCGCGCCGCAGAGGAGACCGATGAACCGACGTTCCGCCCCGATGATCCTTTCCGCCGTGTCCCTCGCCCTCGTCGCGAGCGCCTTCACGGCCGGCGCCGCACCGAAAGGCCCCGAGATGAGCCAGGACCTCCTCCCCTTCAAGGCCACCGAGACGACCCTGCCGAACGGCCTCAGGGTCATCGTCGTCCCGACCGGGTTCCCGAACCTCGTCTCGCTCCAGATCCCGGTCCAGACGGGTTCGCGCAACGAGGTGGAGCCGGGCAAGTCGGGCTTCGCCCACTTCTTCGAGCACATGATGTTCCGCGGGACGAAGGCGTACCCGCCCGAGGCCTACCAGGCGATCCTGACGAAGGCCGGGGCGCGCCAGAACGCCTACACCACCGACGACTACACGAACTACCACACGACGTTCGCGAAGGAGGACCTCGAGAAGGTCCTCGAGATCGAGGCGGACCGCTTCCAGAACCTCCTCTACCCCGAGGAGGCGTTCAAGACCGAGTCCCGCGCCGTCCTCGGCGAGTACAACAAGAACAGCGCGAACCCGATCTCGAAGCTCTTCGAGGCGACGCGCGACGCGGCCTTCACGACGCACACCTACAAGCACACGACGATGGGCTTCCTCAGGGACATCGAGGACATGCCCAACCAGTTCGCCTACTCGAAGGCGTTCTTCGACCGCTGGTACCGGCCCGAGTACGCGACGGTCATCGTCGCGGGCGACGTCGACCCCGCGAAAGTCCTCCCCCTCGTCGAGAAGTACTGGGGCTCCTGGAAGCGTGGCAGCTACTCCGTCGAAGTCCCGCCGGAGCCCCCGCCGACGGGGCCGAAGACGGTTCACGTCCCCTGGACGACGCCGACGCTTCCGTGGGTCGTCGTCTCCTTCCACGGACCGGCCTTCTCGACGACGGCAAAGGACTGGGCGGCTCTCGACGTCCTCCTCGACCTCGCCTTCGGTCCGACCTCCGACGCGTACAGGAAGCTGGTGGAGACCGAGCAGAAGGTCGACCAGCTCTTCCCCTACCTTCCCGCCAGCGCCGATCCGCAGCTGATCACTGCGGGGGCGCGCGTGAAGAAGCTCGAGGACGCCGTTGCCGTTCGCGACGAGATCCTCCGGACCTTCGCCGCGCTCCGCTCCGAGCCGGTGCCGGCCCGGCGTCTCGCCGACGCGAAGGCGAACGCCCGCTACGCCCTCGTCCGGAGCCTCGACAACACCGAGGCGATCGCGGGAACCCTCGCCCGCTACGTCCGCCACCGCCGCGAGTACGGCACGCTGAACGAGCTCTACCGCCTCTACGACGCCCTCACCCCGGAGGACCTCCGGGCCGCCGCGGAGAAGTACGTCGTCGACGCCGGCCTCGTCCTGACGACCCTCTCGCACGAGGCTCCGCCGCCGGCCCTCGCGCAGCTCCCTGCCCTCGCGACGTTCGCTCCGGCCACCGGGGTCCCCGAGGGGCTCGCCGTCGTCGAGAGGCCCTCGCCCCTCCCGCAGGTCACCTTCGAGCTCCTCTTCGCCGCCGGCTCCGCCCACGACCCGAGGGGGAAGGAAGGGCTCGCCGCCCTCACCGCCTCGATGGTCGCCGAGGCGGGGTCGAAGGACGCCGGCATCGACGAGATCCGGAAGGCCCTCTTCCCGATGGCCGCGAGCTTCTCGGCGCAGGTCGACCGCGAGATGACCGTCTTCACCGGGAGCGTCCACCGCGACAACGGCGGCCCGTACCTCGACACGGTCCTGCCCCAGCTCCTCGACCCCGGCTTCCGCGAGGAGGACTTCCGGCGCCTGAAGGACGCCCAGCGGAACGCGCTGGCCCAGGACCTGATCGCGAACAACGAGGAGGAGCTCGGCAAGGAGCGGCTCCAGGCCGTCGTCTTCGCCGGCACGCCCTACGCCCACCCGGCGCTGGGCACCCTCGCCGGGATCGACGCGATCACGCTCGACGACGTGAACGCATTCTGGAAGAAGGCGTACACCCGGGCGGCGCTCACGGTCGGCCTCGCGGGCGACGTCCCCGCCGAGATGAAGGGCCGCCTCCTGAGCCGCATCGGGCGCCTCCCGGCGGGCCCGGCCCTCCCGGCCCCGGCCGGCGTGAAGGGGCGGAAGCCCGCCGCGCTCGAGGTCGAGATCGTCCAGAAGGAGACCCGCGCCACGGCGATCTCGTTCGGGATGCCGATCGAGGTCACGCGCGCCCACCCCGACTTCGCCG
>CAZNSS010000154.1:0-8405 GCA_964575465.1 uncultured Holophagales bacterium
TCAGGTCCATGGCCAGGTTCCCGAACGCCATCGGGACCATCGAGTCGAGGGCGTCCGGGTCGCCGCAGCGGACGAGGTAGCCGAGGCGCTGGCTGATCGTGTTGATGCGCCGCCCGCCCGCGTGCTTCGGGGAAAGCTGCTTGAGCCGGTCGGCGACGAGGTCGCCGACCCCGCCCAGCTTCTTGTGCCCGTAGGCGTCCTTCTCCTGGTCGGAGAAGACCATCTCGTTCATGCCCGCGATCTTGGCCCCCTCCGAGACGAGGACCACGCTGTACCGGCTCGGGTTCGTGTCGCGGTCGGCGACCATGAGCTCCGTGAGCCGGTCGATGTCGAAGGGGTGCTCGGGGATGACGCAGCGGTTCGCGGCGCCGGCCATCGTCGGGAGGAGCGCGGTGAAGCCGGCGTAGCGGCCGAAGACCTCGATGACGAGGAAGCGCTCGTGGCTCCCGGCCGAGGTCCGGAGCGCGTGGGTCATCTCGATCGTCCGGGTGACGCAGGTCGAGAAGCCGATGCAGTAGTCGGTTCCCGGGACGTCGTTGTCCATCGTCTTCGGGAGGGCGACGACGTGGACCCCCTCCTTGTGGAGCCGGACGCCGTAGGAGAGGGTGTCGTCGCCGCCGATCGGGATCAGGACGTCGATCCCGAGCCGGCCGATGTTCGAGAGGACCTCCGGCGTCAGGTCGTTCATCTCCTCCGTGTACCTGTCGCGGAGGTGCTCGGGGACGTTCGCCTTCGGGACGTGGGAGGGGCGGGTCCGGGAGGTGTGGAGGAAGGTCCCGCCGGTGCGGCCGACCTTGTTGACGATCTCCTCGGACATCTCCACCACGCACTCGCCGTCGAGATCGGTCCGGTCGCGGTTGAGCTCGATGAGGCCCGCCCACCCGCGGCGGATGCCGACGACCCGGTACCCCTCGCGGAGCGCGCGGACGGTGACCGCCCGGATGGCGGGGTTGAGCCCGGGGACGTCGCCCCCTCCCGTCAGGATCGCGATCGTCCCCTTCTTCGTGCGCACGTTCGACATTTCCTGCTGCTCCTTCCGACGAGGGGGTCGATGGTACCGCGGCCGGCGGGGGAGGGCGCCCTGCCCCGGCCCATCCCGCCGGGCCCGGCCGGCGTAGTGTCGGGGCGTGGGCGCGAGAGTCGAGGTCGAAGAGGTTCGCAAGGCCTGGGGAACGGGCCGGGAGGGCGAACAGGACGCCATCCCGGAGGTGCTCGCCGGCGTCTCGTTCTCGCTCGACCCGGGCGACTTCGTGGCTCTCCTGGGCCCCTCCGGCTGCGGCAAGTCGACCCTCCTGAACCTCCTCGGCGCCCTCGACCGCCCGACTTCGGGACGCATCCTCGTCGACGGCCGGGATCTCTCCCTCCTCTCGGACGCCGGTCGCGACCTCTACCGGCGCCGGACGGTCGCGACGGTCTTCCAGTTCTTCAATCTCCTGCCGACGATGACGGCGCTCGAGAACGTCGCCCTCCCGCTCCTCCTCGACGGCGTCCCGCCCACGGAGGCCGACGCGCGGGCCGAGGCGGCCCTCGGGGAAGTGGGCCTCCCGGAGAAGGAGGGCTCCTTCCCCTGGCAGCTCTCCGGCGGACAGATGCAGCGCGTCGCCGTCGCCCGAGCCCTCGTGGCCCGGCCCTCTCTCCTCCTCGCCGACGAGCCGACCGGGAACCTCGACTCGCGCTCGGGGGCGAGGGCTCTCGACCTCGTCTCGGACCTCGTCGCGCGGCGCGGCGTCACCATCGTCCTGGCGACGCATTCCAGCGAGGCCGCGGCGCGGGCGTCGCGAGTCCTCCGGCTGCGCGACGGCCGCCTCGAAGAGTGAGCCGCGTCGCGCCCCTCTTCGGACCGCTGCTCTTCCGTCCCCTCCGGCGGGACCGGCTTCGCTTCGTCCTCACCATCGCCGGGATCGCCGTCGGCGTGGCGACGATGGCCGCGATCCTCCTGGCGAATGCCTCGGTCCTCGCTTCCTTCTCCGCGACGGTCGACGTCGTCGCGGGAAGGGCCGCGCTGACGATCCTCGCCGACGGCCCCGGCATCCCCGAGGAGACGCTCGAGCGGCTCGCCTGGCTGCGGCCGCGCGGCGTCGCGGTCGTCCCCGCCGTCTCCGCGACGGCCGCGCTGCAAGGGGAGAACGGAGACGTCGTCGAGGTCCTCGGCATCGACCCGGTCACCGATCCCGCGGTCAGGGACTACCGCTTCGCCACGCACGGGGAGAGCGGAGAGACGACCCTCGGCCAGCTCTTCGCGGTCTTCCGGAGGAACGCGGTCCTCGTGCCGGCTCCTCTCGCCGAGAGGCTCGGAATCACCAGGGGCTCCGAGCTCGGCGTCTTCGCCGGAGGCGCGGCCCGAAGGCTCCGCGTCGCGGAGGTCCTTCACCTGGACGGGGCCGCCCGCGCGGCGGCCGGGTCGATCGTCTTCGCCGACCTGGCCACCGCCCAGGAGCTCTTCGGCCGCGAGGGCTTCCTCGACCGGATCGACCTCGTCCTCCCCGAAGTTCTCGACGAGACCGCGCGCCTCGCGCTCGAGGAATCGGTGCGCGACTCGCTCCCCCCCGGAGTCACCGTCGGCCGCCCCGAGCGGCGAACGGCCACCGTCGACCGGATGGTCCGCGCGTTCCGCGTGAACCTGACGGCGCTCGGGCTCATCGCGCTCCTCGTCGGGACCTGTTTCGTCTACAGCACGCTCTCGATCTCGGTCCTCAGGCGCCGTACCGACATCGGGACGGTCCGTGCGCTCGGGGCGTCTTCGCGCGCGGTCTTCCTCGTCTTCCTCGCCGAAGGGGCCGCCCTCGGCCTCCTCGGAAGCCTCCTCGGGCTCTTGCTCGGGGCCGGGATGGCGAAAGCGGCGCTCGCCGCCGTCGGCGGGACGGCGACCGACTTCTACCTTCCCCAGGCCGCCCCGTCGCTCGCCCTCGACCCGCGGGCGCTCGCGATCGCATTCGCGGCCGGGCTCGTCACGTCCATCCTCTCCGCTCTCGCGCCCGCCCTCGAGGCGGCCCACGTCGAGCCCGCAGCGACGCTTCGCCACGGCTCCGTCGAGGCCTCCCGCCAGCGGGCGGTGAAGCCGTTCGCCGTCGCCGGCCTGCTCCTGCTCCTGCTCGCCGCCGCCGCCACGCGTCCCGGACCGATCGGCGGCCTGCCGCTCTTCGGCTTCGCGGCGGTCTTCCTCGTCGTCGCCGGCGTGTCGCTCCTCGCCCCCTTCGCGGTCACGACGGTCGCCCGGCGCGCCGACCGCCTCGCGGTCCGGCTCCTCGGAGTGGAGGCGCGGATCGCGCGCGCGAACCTGACCGGGAGCCTGTCGCGTACGGCGGTCGCCGTGGCGGCCCTCTCGATGGGAATCTCGATGATGGTCGCCGTCGCGGTGATGGTCGGCTCCTTCCGGGCCACGGTCGTCGACTGGGTCTCCGAGACGCTGAAGGCCGACCTCTTCGTCGCTCCCGAGGGAGGGCGGACCCAGCGGGCGCTCGGAACGCTCCCGGAGGAGGTCGTCACCCTCCTCGAGCGGGTCCCCGGCATCGCCTCGGTCGACCCCTTCCTCTCGTTCGAGGCGACGCGGGACGGCGTCCCCTACACGGTCGGCTCGGGCCGCTTTGCGATCGTCGCGGCCCACGGCGACCTTCCGATGGCCGACGGCAGCGACACGCGAGCCGTCCTTTCACGGGCCCTCGCCCGCGACGAGGCGGTCGTGTCGGAGCCGTACGCCGTCAAGTTCGGCGTCCGCGCGGGCGACCTCGTCACCCTCCCCGCGCTCGACGGGCCGATTTCCCTCCGCGTCGCCGGCGTCTACCGCGACTATTCGAACGACCGCGGCACGGTCACCGTCGATCGCACCCTCTTCCGGCGCCTCTTCCGGATGGACGGCGCGAGGAGCCTGGCGCTGCGGCTCGAGCCCTCCGTCTCGCCCGGGGAAGGCCGGCGCCGCGTGCTCGCCGCGGCCGGCGCTCGTTTCGCGCTCCGGGTCCAGACGAACGCCTCGCTCCGCGACGCGGCCCTCGCCCTCTTCGACCGGACCTTCGCCGTGACCTACGCCCTCGAGGCCGTCGCGATCGCCGTCGCCGTCCTCGGCGTCTTCTCGACGCTCCTGGCGCTCGTCCTGGAGCGGCGGCGGGAGATCGGCCTCCTGCGCGTCCTCGGCGCGTCCGCCGCCCGCGTCTCCCGCGCGGTCCGCTACGAGGCCGCCGCGCTCTCGGCGCTCGGCCTCGCCCTCGGCGTCCTCGCCGGCGCCGCGATGGGGTGGATCCTCATCCACGTCGTCAACAGGCAGTCTTTCGGCTGGACGATCCGGACCGACGTCCCGTGGGGCTTCCTCGCCGGGGCGCTGGGGCTCGTCCTCCTCGCGACCCTCGCGGCGGCCGGGCGCCCCGCCCGCCTCGCCGCCGCAACCGACGCCGCCGTCGTCCTGAAGGAGGAATAGGCGTGAAGAGATCCCTCCCGCCCTTCGCCGCCCTCGCCCTCCTCGTGCTCTCCTCCGCCTCGTCCGCCACGGACGCGGGCCGCTTCCGGCCGCTCGACCCGAACGCGACCGTGGCCTTCCCCCGCGACCACGGCGCCCACGACGACGCCCGCGTCGAGTGGTGGTACGTCACCGGCCACCTGCGAGACGCGAACGGGCACCGCTCCGGCTTCCAGCTGACCTTCTTCCGGACCGGCATCGCGGACGAATCGAAAGGGGCACGCACCTCTTCCTTCGCCCCTCGCGACCTCCACCTCGCCCACTTCGCCCGGACCGACGTCGACGGGAAGACGTTTCGCTACGCCGAGCGAATCCACCGCGACGGCCCCGGGGGCGCCTCCGCGAGGACGACGCACCTCGACGTGGCGAACGAGAGCTGGAGACTCACCGAACTCGGTGGGAAGCTCACCCTCCGCGCCAGCGACCGTGTCGGCGGCGACGAGGAGACCCTGGCGCTCCTCCTCACGCCCCTGAAGCCCCCGGTCCTCCACGGAGAGAACGGCCTCTCGCGCAAGGCCCCGGACCCCGAGGCGGTGAGCCGCTACGTCAGCTTCACCCGCCTGGAGGCGGAGGGCTGGCTGACCCGCGGCAACACCGCCAGCGCCGTCACGGGCACGGCCTGGATGGATCACGAGTGGGGCTCCGGCGCCATCGGGAAGGGGACGACGGGCTGGGACTGGTTTTCCGTCCAGCTCGAGGACGGTCGCGACCTGATGCTCTACCTCCTGCGTGGAACCGACGGGTCCCGCACCCTCCATTCCTCGGGCACCCTGGTCGAGAAGGACGGCCGCGCCACGCCCCTCGCCCCGTCCGACTTCACCGTCGAGGTGACGGACCGCTGGACCAGCCCGCGATCGAAAGGCGTCTACCCGGCCCGCTGGATCCTGCGTGTCCCGAAGGCCGGCCTCGCCCTCGAGGTCGTCCCGCTTCTCGCCGACCAGGAGCTCGTCACCGACCGCTCGACCCGGGTCACCTACTGGGAAGGCGCCTGCGCCGTCCGGCCGCTTCCCGGCTTCGCCAGCCCCTCCGGCAACGCCTACGTCGAGCTGACCGGCTACGCCGGCAAGGGAGCGCTCGGTCTCTTCTGATCGACGGGGCCCGCGTCGAGAGACGACCGCGCTAACGCGTCGGGCGTCCACCTTCCCTTTCCGTAGGCCGGTTCCTAGAATCCCCCTCCCAGGGGGAAGCCGTTCATGCCCAGCTCGCACGCGCCGGTTTACGCACGGTCGTTGGAGGACCCCGAGGGCTTCTGGGCCCGGGCGGCGGAGGACCTTCACTGGGAGAGGCGCTGGGACAGGGTCCTCGACGACTCCCGCGCCCCGTTCTACAGCTGGTTCGCCGGGGGCGTCCTCAACACCTGCTACAACGCGCTCGACTTCCACGTCGAGCGCGGGCGCGGGCGGCAGGTCGCCCTGATCTACGACAGCCCCGTCACCGGCACCCTCCGCAAGTACACCTACGAGGAGCTGAGGGACGAGGTCGCCCACTGCGCCGGCGCGCTCCGGCGGATCGGCGTCGAGAAGGGTGACCGGGTGATCCTCTACATGCCGATGGTCCCGGAGGCGGTCGTGGCGATGCTCGCCTGCGCCCGGCTCGGGGCCGTCCACTCCGTCGTCTTCGGCGGTTTCGCGCCGAAGGAGCTCGCGACCCGGATCGACGACGCGAAGCCGAAGGTGATGCTCCTGGCCTCCTGCGGGATCGAGCCCGGACGGGTGATCGCCTACAAGCCGATGCTCGACCAGGCGATCGACCTCGCGAGCCACAAGCCCGAGAAATGCGTGGTGCTCCAGCGGCCGCAGGAGAGGGCGGAGCTGATCCCGGGGCGCGACCTCGACTGGGGCGACTTCCTCGCCGGGGCCGAGCCCGCCGGCTGCGTTCCGGTCGCGGCGACCGACCCGCTCTACATCCTCTACACCTCGGGGACGACCGGCATCCCGAAGGGCGTCGTGCGCGACAACGGCGGGCACGCCGTCGCCCTGAAGTGGAGCATGGAGAGCGTCTACGGCGTCGGGGCCGGCGAGGTCTTCTGGGCCGCGTCGGACATCGGCTGGGTCGTCGGCCACTCGTACATCGTCTACGGGCCGCTCCTGAAGGGCTGCACGACGATCCTCTACGAGGGCAAGCCGGTCGGGACTCCCGACCCGGGCGCGTTCTGGCGCGTCGCGTCGCAGCACGGCGTCAACGTCCTCTTCACGGCCCCGACGGCGTTCCGGGCGATCAAGAGGGACGACCCGACCGGGAGCCACATCTCCCGCTACGACCTCTCGCGCTTCCGCACGCTCTTCCTCGCCGGGGAGCGGTGCGACCCCGACACGCTCCACTGGGCGGAGCGGAACCTGGGCGTCCCCGTGATCGACCACTGGTGGCAGACCGAGACGGGCTGGCCGATCGCCGCGAACTGCGTCGGCCTCGGGATGCTCCCGGTCAAGCCGGGCTCCCCGACGAAGGCCGTCCCCGGCTACGACGTCCGGATCCTCGGCCTCGACCAGGTGGAGCGCCCGAGGGGAGAGATCGGGACGATCGTCGTGAAGCTCCCGCTTCCTCCCGGCTGCCTCCCGACCCTCTGGAAGAACGACGCCGGATACGAGCGCTCGTACCTCTCGTCCCACCCCGGCTACTACCTGACCGCCGACGCCGGCTACCAGGACGAGGACGGCTACCTCTACATCATGAGCCGCGTCGACGACATCATCAACGTGGCGGGCCACCGTCTCTCCACGGGCGGAATGGAGGAGGTCCTCGCCTCGCACCCCGACGTGGCCGAGTGCGCCGTCGTCGGCGTCCACGACGAGCTGAAGGGCGAGATCCCGGTCGGCTTCGTCGTCACGAAGGCGGGCGTCACGCGGAGTCCGGAGGAGATCGTGGCCGAGCTGACGCAGAAGGTGCGCGACACGATCGGCGCCGTCGCGGCGTTCAAGATCGCGGTCGTCGTCAAGCGGCTCCCGAAGACCCGCTCCGGCAAGATCCTCCGCGGGACGATCAAGAAGATCGCCGACGGGACCGCCTACACGGCGCCCGCGACGATCGACGACCCGGCGATCCTCGGCGAGATCACCGAGGCGCTCGCGGCGCTGGGATACCCGAAGGCGAACGGCTAGCGCGGCGCCGCCGGGCCGGGTCGGAGCCCGAGGTCTTCTTCCTGACCCGGGCCGCCGCACCCGAGGGCTCTCCGGTGACCCGCTCGAGCTCCTCGACGAGCCGCCTGCGCTCGTCGGGCGAGCCCGCCGTCCCCGGGAGGATGGCGGCCGGGTGCCTCTCGCGGTCGAGCCAGACGCCTCCGCTCGCGAGGGCCGCCTCGGGGGCGGCGGCGAGCCAGACGATCGTGTCCGCGCCCTCCGCGGGAGTCCTCAGGAACGGCTTCGTCAGGCGGAAGAAGCCCGGGAGCGAGCGCGAGACGCCGGGAGTCTCCGCCCAGCCGGGGTGCATGGCGTGGACGGCGACGCCGCGCGGGTGAAGCTCTTCGGACCAGAGCTCGCTGAGCACCGTCAGCGCCCGCTTGTGCCGCGCGTAGGCGAGCGCTCCGTCCCACTTCCCCCCGGCTTCTCCGAAGACCCCGGGCCCCAGGCCGGCGAGGTACATGCCGCCGGAGACGACGTTGACGACGCGCGCCGGGGAGGAATCGACGAGGCGCGGAAGGAGGCGCCGCGTCAGGACGAACGGGGCGAGGAGGTTCGTGGCGAGGGAGACCTCGTGCCCCTCCGCCGTCGTCCTCCGCTCGTTCTCGAGGACGCCCGCGTTGTTCACGAGGACGTGGAGGGCCTTCTCCTTCGCGAGGAGCCGGCCCGCGAGATCGCGCACGTCCGAGAGGAGCGAGAGGTCGGCCACCTCGACGGCGAGGTCGGCGTTCCCGGTCGCGGCACGGATCTCGTCGCGCGCCCGCGCGGTCTTCCGCCGGTCCCGGCCCACGAGGACGACGCGCGCCCCGAGCCGGGCGAGACCGGCGGCGGCCTCCCGGCCG
>CAZNSS010000155.1:0-8394 GCA_964575465.1 uncultured Holophagales bacterium
CCCGCGAGCGGCCCGTGTGCGACGCGGTGCGGAGGCCGCCCTCGGCCGCAGCGACGCGGCGCGCAGGGGCTTCACGCGGCGTGACGGCGAGGGGCGTACGGGGCCCCCGCCGGCGCGACGCGTGAAGAGCGCCAGCGCCACCGGCTTCCCGCCCGGAGCCGAAGGCGGCGGGGATTCGTGCTCGTCCTCGGCGTCCTTCTCCGGATCGTCCTCGTACCCGGCGAGCCGGATTTCAGGAGGAGGAGCCCTTCTCGCGCCAGGAGATGCGAGGCCGAGAAGAGGCGAGTCTGGCGCTTGAGACGTACTCCTTCGGGAGCTTCATCCGGCGGTCATTCCAGTCCAGCGGAAGATCACCGATCGTGACGTCCACCTGGAACCACACTGGCGAAGAGCCGGCGGCGAGCATGTACAGCCCGCAGGAGAACAGCATCGGCTTCGGGAGCGGGAAGCTGGGATACGACGACCTCGCGCGCGGCAGCCGGAAGCCACCGAGAGACCACACGTGTCTGTCGAATGGCGCCAGGTGCTGGCCGGAGCGACCGGCCTTCTTGCTCGCCAAACAGGTGAGCTTCCAGTCGGGCGACTCGGGAGCCTGCGGGATCTCGACGTCCACGTGCGCACGAAGATGGCCATTGAGCGGCTCGACGGGGCGATCCGTGAAGGTCCAGCCGACGAGGCCGGCCTCGACGTCATCGGCGAACACGAACGAGGCATTCTCAACGACGAGGGACAGGGAGAGATTCCCGACGACCGAGAGATGGGTCTCCCCACGCTCGTATCGGAACTGTGCATCCCCGAACTCAGGCACGAGGATCGGGTGCTTCCGTCGGCCCAGGACGAGGTCGGAAATCAGGTACGGCGGCGCTTCGCGGGTCGAGTCATGGAAACGAAGGAAGTACTTCGTCTCACGGGACTCGGTGCAAGGGACGAGCTGCGGCGCCCGCGAGACGGCAATGATGAGCGCGTCGCCCTCGGTGTGACGGACGACCTTGAAGCGCGGCGGCGGGGAGAAGAAGCCGGCCATGTCGGAGAGCACCTTCTGCGCCCACACGTCGAGGGGCTCTCCGCCGATCTTCGCGCAGGGCGAGACGGCTCGTGGGCGGCCCTCTGTGACGCCGATGACGAGGACGCCCCCTTCCGCATTCGCGAAGCCGCTCACCCACTGACGGACAACCGACCGGGCCTCTTTCACGTCCCGCGTGAGCTTGCCGTCCTTGTAGTCGAGGAAGAGGTCTTCGCCCGGAACCCTCGCGATGAACTCGTCGAGGTCGGACGGGGTCAGCTCGCCGTCTTCCAGCAGCAGGTCGAGGAGCTCGCGGGAAGAGGAAGGCGCCACGGGCGCAGCGAAGGCTGTCAGCTCGCCCTGTGGCGAGCGTCGGCCATGGCGTCGATCATCTTGAGGATGGTCTTCTGGTCGTGGACGGGGAGCTCGGCGACGCGCTTGAGGCGGCGCCAGAGGCGGAAGTCCTCGGGAGACTCGACGGGCCGGCGGGGCGGAGGAGTGCGGCCGGCCAGCGCGTCGAGGGAGATGCCGAGGACGTCGGCGAGGCGCGAAAGGAGCTTGGCCGACGGGACGCCGCCCTGGATCTCGTAGTACGCCATCATCCGGGGCGACAGTCCAACGCGGCGTCCGAGCTCGGTCTGAGTCAGGCCCTTGGCCTTGCGCAGGTGGCGGATGCGCTGGCCCAGGGACTCCTGAGGCGGGGCGCCGGAGCGCTTGGTGGCCATGAAATCGAGTGTAGGTGCGGATTCCTGCACGGCTGCGAATGCTCTTGACATGTTTTACGTCAGATGTAAAGTCTAGTCGACTTGATTCGACGCACGATTTTCGCTCCGACCCTCTTGACAGCCTTCCGGGGAAAGGACCGGTCGCGATGATCCCCGTCGAAGCGATCGCCGATCTGCGCGCGCGAGTGGACCTCGTCGGCTTCGCCAGGGCGCAGGGGATCGAGCTGAAGCGGCACGGCAAGGGCTTCCTCGGGCTCTGCCCGCTCCACCGAGACACGGCCCCGTCCTTCTCCGTCGACCCGGACAAGCAGGTCTGGTGCTGCCTCGGCGCCTGCTCGGCGAGCGGCAAGGTCCTCGGGGGCGACGTCGTCGAGCTGGCGCGCCGCCTGTGGGGCGTCTCCCTCTCGGAGGCCATCGAGCGCCTCGGCGGCCGATCGGTCGCCGCTCTCGCGCCCCGCAACGGCTCGCGGCCGCCGCTGCGCGTCCTCCCGCGGCCCGTCCGGCCTCCTTCCAGCGCGCTCCTCGGCGAAGTCGCGGGTCTCTTCCACCAGACCTTCGCCGGCTCGCCCGCCGCGCGCGACTACGTCGCCGCGCGCGGCATCAGCGATCCGGCCGTCCTCTCGGCCCTTCCGATCGGCTACTCCGACGGCGCGCTCCTGGAGAGGGCCCCGGAAGGCACCGAGACGCACGAGGCGCTCAAGGTCCTCGGCCTCCTCACCGCCGCCGGCCGGGAGCACTTCTCCGGCTGCGTCGTCGTCCCGCTGCGGGACCTCGCCGGAGAGGTCGTCGGCTTCTACGGCCGCTCCGTCGAAGGCCACCGCCACCTCTTCCTCCCCGGCCCTCGGCGCGGCCTCGTCAACGCCGCGGGCGCGGCCACGACCGACGAGCTGATCCTCACCGAGGGCGTCTTCGATTTCCTCGCCTTCGCCGAAGCCGGCATCCCCAACGCCGTCCCCCTCTACGGCACCAACGGATTCACCCAGGACCACGTCGCGCTTCTCGAGAAACACCGGATCCGCCGCGTGGTCCTGGCCCTCGACGCCGACGAAGCGGGCCGCACCGCGTCCCGGGCGCTCGCCGAGAAGCTCCGCGGCCGGGGAATCGAAGTCCTCGACGTCCTCCTCCCGGCCAAAGACCCGAGCGACCTTCTCCTGCGGGAGGGCCGCGAGGGCTTTGCGAAGAGCTGGGGCCGGCTCGTCACCGAAGCCACGCGCCAGGCCCGCCGGGGCTTCCTGCCGGCGCCTGCGGCGCCGGCGGGAGAGACCGCGGAAGCCGCAGCGAAAGGAAGAAGCACAGAGGCGCCCGGCCCATCCCTCACCTGCGAGGACGGCGTCCAGATCCTCGTCGAAGGTCCTCGCACCTGGCGCGTCAAGGGCCTCAGCGCCTGGGGCGCCGACCGGCTCCGCGTCACCGTCCGCGTCGAGGAGGCCGGCCGCTTCCACGTCGACACCTTCGACCTCTACTCGGCCCGCTCGCGGGAGAGCTTCGTCGAGAAGGCGATGAAGGCCCTGCGTCTCTCCGACGGCGGCGAGCCCGCCCTTCTCGAAGGTCTCCTCATGCTCATCGACGCGCTCGAGAAGGAGCGCCTCGCCCTGCGCAAGGGCGAGAGCGGCCCCGAGCCGCCGACGATGAGCGAGCGAGACAAGACCGAAGCGCTGGCCTTCCTGACGGGCGACATCGTCGCGGCCCTCAAGGTGGATTTCCGCGCCGTCGGCCTCGTCGGCGAGGAGGCGGCGATGCTCACCGGCTACCTCGCCCTCGTTTCGAGAAAGCTCGAGCAGCCCCTCTCCGTCCTCTTCTGCGCCCGCTCGGGCGCGGGCAAGTCGACCCTGCAGGATCGCCTCTGCGACTTCTGCCCGCCGGAGGACCTCGTCAAATACACCCGCATCTCTGGCCAGGTCCTCTTCTACAAAGAAGAGAAAGCCCTCTCGCACAAGCTCCTGGCCGTCGACGAGGAAGACGGGGCCGCGCAGGCGGCCTACGCCCTCCGCAACCTCCTCTCCAGCGGCTCGCTCACCTGCTCGGTCACCAGGACCGACCCGCAGACCGGGCGGCAGATGGCCGACGACCGCAGGGTCGACGGCCCCACGTCCGTCTTCCTCACGTCGGCCCACCCCGAGGCGCTCGACTACGAGACCCGCAACCGCTTCCTCCTCCTGACGGTGGACGAATCGCGCGAGCAGACGAAGAGGATCCTGGAGCTGCAGCGCTGGAGCGAGACGCTCGACGGCCTCGTCTCCCGCGAGAGGAGAAAGGCCGTCTACAAGCGCCACCACGACGCCCAGCGGCTTCTCGAGCCGCTCTCCGTCGTCATCCCCTTCGACGTCGCCTTCCCGGCGAGCTGGCTCATCCTGCGGCGCGAGCAGAAGAAGTACCTCTCTCTCATCAAGTCGATCGCGCTCCTCCACCAGCACCAGAGGCCGAGGAAGACGGTCCTCGTCGACGGGAGGAGCGTCCCGTACGTCGAAGCGGCCGAGGCCGATGTCGTCCTGGCGCGCGAGCTGGGCGCCGTCATCCTCGCCCGCAACCTCGACGAGCTCTCGCCCCCTTCGCGCTCGCTCCTACGCTCCATCGCGGAGCTCGTCGCGGGCAAGCGCAAGGCGCCGCCCGCGCCGGAGGTCCCCGAGCCCGGCGCTCCTCGCCGCTACCTCCTGAAGCGCGGCGAAGAAGGCCCCGACGAGCGGCTCCTCGTCGACCGTCACGAGATCCAGCGCGCCACGGGCCTCTCGCTCTGGCACGTGAAGACCTATCTCGAGCAGCTCGTCGCCTACGAGTACGTCGCCCTCGTCACGGGCCGCAAGGGCAAGCGCTGCCTCTACGAGCTGCTCTGGGACGGCGAGGAGGAGCCGGGGCTTCTGTAGCGCCCGCGCCGCACCTGGCGGCACCTGACGGAACCTGGCGGCGACCTGGCGGTCAGGTCGGACCCGAGACAACCCGCAGCGAAAGAAGGAGATTCGCGCCGCAGGAGGCCACCTGGCGGGATTTCAGGAGAACTCTCTTCTACCCCGGACAGATCAATCCCCCCACAACCCTCTTCAAGAAGAAGGAAGAGGGGCGCAGGGCCATTTCTCGAAAGGAGCCGCCTTTTGAACGACCGCGAACGCCGCCGGATGGAGCTCCTCCTCGTCCGCTTCGTCGAAGCCATGACGGCGTGGGGATGGTCGAGACGGACGATCCCCGCCTACGAGCACAACGTCCGGGTCTTTCTCTCGTGGCTGGCGCGGGAGACGGACCTCGTGAGCCTGGCCGAGGTGACGCCGACGGTCCTCTCGAGCTACCAGACGGCGCTCCTGTCGGAGGAGAAGGTGAGGGGAGGGCACCTGGCCATGGCCACTCAGCACGCGCGCCTCTCGGCGCTGAAGGGCTTCTTCCGCCACCTCTCCCGCGAGGGCAAGCTCCTCACCAACCCCGCCGCGGGCCTGCAGTTGCCCCGCAAGCGCCGGGCTCTTCCCATGGGGAGCCTCACCTCGCGCGAGGCCCTGCGACTTCTCGACGGCATCGACACGAAGACGCCGGTGGGGCTGAGGGACCGGGCAATCGTCGAGGTCTTCTACGGCACGGGGATCCGCAACGCCGAGCTGCGGGCGCTGACGCTCTCGGACTTCGACCCGGCCGGACAGATCCTCACGGTGAGGGCCGGCAAGGGAGGGAAGGACCGCGTGGTGCCGCTCGGGCCGGTGGCCACCGAGGTCGTGTCGGAGTACGTGGCCCGCTCGCGGCCGAAGCTCGGCCGCGGGATCACGTGGCGCTCCGGCGTGGTGCGGCGCGACCCGCGGGGGAAGAGGCCGCCGTCGACGCACCTCTTCCTCTCGCAGTGGGGCTTGCCGCTCCACGCCGTGGCGGTGATCGCCCTGGTGAGGAAGGCCGCGAAAGGAGCCGGGATCACGAAGACCGTGACGCCGCACCGGCTGCGGCACGCCTGCGCGACGCACATGCTGCGCGGAGGGGCCGACATCCGGCACATCCAGAAGCTCCTCGGGCACGCCTCGCTGCAGACGACGCAGATTTATACGCAGGTGGAGATCGGGGACCTGAAGGCCGTGCACCGGCGCTTCCACCCCCGCGAGAGGGGCCGGTGAGGGGCCGAGGCTTCTCGAGCGAGGTCCTCGTGGCGCGGTACCTCGTGACGCGAAGGGCGCAGGGCAAGCGCCCCGCGACGCTCCAGCTGGACGCGATCCGGCTCGGAGCCTTCGTCCACTTCCTGGCCGAGCGCGGGGTGAAGGACCTCTACGCCGTTGGGCCGGAGGAGCTCTCGGCCTATCAGCGCCACCTCGGGGCGAGCCCGCTGGCGCCCCGGACGCGCTACGACGCCCTGGCGGCTGTTTGCCGCTTCTTCCGTTTCCTCGTCGCCTCGCGGCTCCTCCTGGTCGACCCCTCGGTGCATCTCGAGCTCGGCCACCGCCGTCCCTTCCGCCCCGTGAACGTCCTGTCCGAGGCCGAGGTGGAGAGGCTCCTCGCCGCCGCGGACGTGACGGCGCCGATCGGGCTGAGGGATCGGGCTCTTCTCGAGCTTCTCTACTCCTCGGGGCTGCGCCGGGCGGAGGTCTGCGCGCTCGACGTGACGGACGTGGACCTGACGGAGGGGCTCGTCTTCGTCCGCTCGGGCAAGGGAGGCAAGGACCGCCTCGTGCCGCTCGGGGAGACGGCCGCCGAAGCCCTGCGCGGGTACCTGCGGACGGCGCGGCCCCGTTTCGTCCGGTGCCCCGGTAACCCGGCGCTCTTCCTGGCGGCCGAAGGCTGCGGGACGACGGGGAACCGGCTGTCAGCCGCCGCGTTGAAGGAGCGGGTGGCGCTCCTCGGGGAGAAGGCCGGCCTCGCCCGGCGCGTCACGCCCCACACGCTGCGGCACTCGCTGGCGACGCACCTGCTGCGAGCAGGCGCCGGCCTGCGCCACGTCCAAGCCATCCTCGGCCATTCGCGCATCGACACGACGGAGGCCTACACGCACCTCGACGTCCACGACCTGGCGCGGGCGCATGCACGAAGCCATCCGAGGGGGCGGGGGCTCTAGAATCTCTGCTCGATGGAACTCGAGCCCCCCGAGATCCCCTTCGAGGACGTGAAGAAGGTCATCGAAGCCACGTATCGTGATCTCTGGGAGAAGATCTTTGGCGGCCATCCCGGACTCACGCCGGCGACGCTTGAGGTGCACCCGGAAGCGATGTCGGCTGGCTACCGACAGAATCACAACACACTCATCCTCGGCGTCGGAGGCCACGATCTGGTCGCCTGGGCCGGGGCCAACAAGCCAGAGTGTGACCCGCAGTGGCTCTCGGATCTCGTCCACGAGATGCTCCACGAATACCAGACTAAAGTGGTGAAGGGGGCCGCGACGCCCGAGGGACGGAGCCTTCGCGAGCGGTACCGTCTCCAGTATCCGCAGCAGGAACACGACGAGTGCTTCTTCACCGGAGTGCCGTTCTTCGCCGAGACGGTCAAGAAGCCTGTCGAGGACTTCGTCGATTGGATCGCCCCGGTCCCGTGGTGAAGGCGTAGCCTGCGCACGATGAGCCTGACCGCCCAGCTTGATGCGCCAGAGATCAATGGGCGGGTCAGCATCCTGCTCGAACCGCTCACCGAGATTCCGGATCCCTACGTCGTGCCACCGGAAGCACCCACGGGTACCCCGGGCATCTACCGCATCACCTTCGCGCTGGCCACACCCGGCCGTGAGATCTACAGGAAAGATCAGGACCTCGGACAGTTGCTGCAGAAGGGCGAATCCCTGCTTCTTCCGCGCACTGACATGGCAATGCTCAAGATCGAGGTCTTCGGCGAGAAGCAGGGCGAGCTGCTCGCGGAAATTCACTTCCACAAGAACGGCAACGGGGAGCTGGCGACGGCGCTCATGAGGGTCCGCGGCCAGGACTTCCGCGAGGCCGAGCGCCACGGGCTTCACGCCGTGCTACCGATCCTCAGCTGGTGGAGCTTCTGCTTCGACGTCGCTCTCGACCTTGGTCCATACGAGATCCTGGAAGAAGCGAGCGGGATCACTCTCTGGAACCTCCCGTCGCTAGGCCGGCACAAGCCGCTGGACATCCGATTCCCCGCCGCCTCGCAGCCCAAGCACCGATTCCTCCTTGCGGCCTATCGGGAAGCGCTGAACGCCACGAACCCCTTCTACCGATTCCTGTCCTTCTATCGAGTCGCGGAGGGCATCCGGCGGCTCCGCGCCTCCGGCGAGCAGGTGAACGCAGTCGAGCGGATCCCGGAGGCGGCTCAGGGCGCGGACGCGGACGAGCCGATGAAGCCCTACTATGGGAAGAAATTCACAGCCGTGCTCGATGAGCTTCGACCGACGATGAGGAACGCCATCGCACACATGAATCCACTCGAAGAGGACACGCTCATGGCCGACAACCCTGAGGACGTCCTGCGCTGCGGCAGAGCTACACCGGTCATGCACCACATTGCCCGGCAGATGCTCCTCAACCAGCTCCGGCTCGATCCGGCGTATGCAGCCGTCGGGGCCACGAACGGCCCGAGTCGTTGAATGCGGTACGCAGCTCGCTCAGCCGCGCGCGTGCTTGTGGCCCCACGGAGCCGCCGAGCGCCAGCTGAACGGCTTAGGGGAAGCGGGCGCCTTTGGCGCCGATCGCGAAGGCAGAAGCTAAACCGCGCTCGCTTCTATCAGCCCTCCATCGGTCGCTTCTCTCAGGAAGATCC
>CAZNSS010000156.1:0-8383 GCA_964575465.1 uncultured Holophagales bacterium
ACAGGCCCTGCTACTGGAGACGACCTCTCGTACACCACGTCAGCGGACGCTACTTGCCAGAGATGAACTGATTGACTTGCGAATAGCCAGTTGGTCTGTACCGATTCAGGACGGAGAGTGTCCAGAGTGCCTGCTCAAAGAAGAAGAGCTGCGCCCGCCGAACAGCAGGATTCTCGATCCGAACGGCGTGGTCCCAAACAGCAGCGAAGGCCTGAAGGGCTCTCGGCATGAGTATGTGGTTGAGCCGCGTAAAGCCCTTCGGGCCGAGCCTGCTCCCGTGGTACATCCTATCGAGCGGGAAGTTCTCGGTTGGCACCACCCTCGGCAGTGGCATAGCTGCGATTCGGGCTAAGAGAGCCTCGTCCCAGGCCTCCACCGGCCTCATCTGCGGCCGCCTGCCTGCAGCGTGGGTGTAGTTCACGAAAGCGGGTACGATCTTGATCCGTCTCCACGGCGTCCCAGTCGCCGGGTCCGGCACCGTCTCAAAAAGGTGCTCGAGCCTATCCTTCGTTACCTTGGCGCCACATCCCGGACACGGGAATTCGTCTCTCACTCTCCCAGTCTTCTTGTCCAGCGCCTGCTCGACGAAGACGACCTCGCCACTGCACTCCGGACAGGCGAAGACCTCACTCCAGACGGTGAAGTTGATCCGGCCTTTCTTTCCGTCCTTGTGGGTCGTCTCGTACATCCAGCCGAACTCGGCCTCGACCTCGTCCAGGATGCGCCGGGCCTCCCGCTCGAAGGCGGCGACGTCGAAGGGAAGGTTGTAGCCGGCGCTGATGAAGGTCGCGGCCGGGCCGAGGTCGTTCAGGATCGCGCGGCGGGCGCCCCACTCCGGCTTCGACCGTCCCTCGGCCATCCACTGCGCTTCCAGCTCCTGCCGGTAGGCGGCCGGGGCGACGCCGCACCACTGGGCCGCGACCCCCGTCATGCCGGACCCGCAGAAGCCGTCGAGGACGAGGTCGCCCGGCTTCGTGTAGTGGAGGATCGACGGAACGATGGCGAGGTGCGGGACCTTCGTGTGGTAGCCGTGCGCCTTGTAGAGGGCGTCGGTCTTCCCGACGCTGACGTCGACGGCGAACGGCTCCCGGTGGTATTTCTCCGCCGGGTCGTAGGGACGGCCGTAGCAGCGGACGAACTCCTCGAGAAACGGATTCGGGCAGGCCGTGTAGTACGGCGGGTCGGACATCCGCAGGATGTCCTCGTCCTCGCCGATCGGGAACCCTTCGATCTTCCGGAACTCCGGGTCCTTCAGCTTCTCGCGGAGCTTCGCCAGGAAGTGCTCGCGGCGCACCTCGTCGCTCGGGAAGGTCTGGCCGAGGCACTCGACCGGCTTCGCTTCCAGGGCTTCCTGTTCGACTGACTTGTCATACATCTCCGTCTGGCCGGAGGCGTCGAGGAAGAGGCGGCGAGAGGGGGACGGGTTTCGCTTCGAAGACTTCGCCACGTCGGACTCCTTGCCGCGCTACTCGAGAACGATGCGGACCTTCGAGAGATCCTTCCCGCGGCAGGCCTCGGAGAGAAGCTCCTCGAGGCGTTCCCTCAGGTCGGGGATCGTGCTCGGGGCGCCCCCCTTTCCGAGGGCTGCGAAGAGAGCCTCCCGTTTCAGCGCCACCCGCTGAAGTCCGGAGAGAACCTCCTGGAGAGCCTTCACGAGGTGCTGGTCGACGGGATCCGGGAGCACCTTCTTCCGGAGGAAGGCCTGGAGCGCCTGCTTCCCCTTGAGGTCCGTCAGCAGCTCGAGGTTCCCGGCGACGATCGGATCGGAAAGGTTGTCGAGCAGGGTGGCCGTCCAATCGCGGACGAGCTTGTCGAGCTTCTCGTCGATCTCGGCGAGCACTCCGCCCGGAGCCGTTGACCCTGGCTCTTCGGCCGGGCGGAAGCCGCAGTGGGGGCAATGGGGGCTCGCGTCTAGCTCCGGCTGCGCGACGGAGAAGCAGGTCTTCAGGCCGAGGAGCCGGTTCTGGACCTCCTGGAGCTGGTGGGCCGGGAGGATCTCGATGCTCGCGAGCTTCTGGAGCTGGGCGAGGCGCGAATCCTTGAGGAGCGCGGCCTTCTTCTTGTCCGCCTCGGCGCCGAGACGGGCCTGGCCGTGGAGCTTGAGGTACGCCGCCTGGTAGTCGGCCTTCAGCTCGGCGAGCCGGACCTCCACGTCCCGCTTCAGGCCGGAGTCGACCTTTCCCTTCGTGCCCACGACCCGGCCCACGAGCTCGTCCTTCGCGGCGCGGACCGAGGCGACCCAGGGATGCCCCTCGGGGAGGATCGCCTCGGCCGTCTGGAGGTAGGCCGTCAGCGGGTTCAGCTGCTGGCAGAGGGCGGCCAGGTGGGAAACGGATTCGACCGTGGCGAGGCCGGCCTTCCGGGCCTGGACGGCGAGGACGTCGTGGGGGAAGTTCTTCAGCTTGCCGACGGTGTTGAAGGGCTGGAGCGACTCGAGGAAGGTCTTCAGATCCCGAATCTGGATGGCCCAGGCGGCCCGCTCCTTCTCGGGAACGACTGGTCGGCCCCAGAAGGTGAGCCCCGAGTCGAGGCTCTGGAGCGCCGCGACGGCCTGCTCGATTCGCTGGGCGGCGGCCACGTGGAGCTTCTGGACCCCGTCTTCGCGCGTTCCGGCGTTCACGATGAGGCCGCGCGGGAGGGACAGGAGATCGAAGAGCTCCTGCAGCGGACCGAGCGGGAGGTCCTTTGGCCGCTCCAGATGCTTGAACTGCGCCAGCTCTTCGGCCGGGAGCTTGAGCAGGGCGTCGAGGCCGCTCGCGTCGAGCTTCTTGCCAGGGAGGCTGATCACGACGTCCCCCGCGTGAACGAGCGCCGCGAGGACGACCGCGAGGAGCTCGGGCTCGAGGCGGAACGGGAACCAGTACTCGATAGAGCCGTCCTCGCTTATCAGCTCGTTGCGGTTGAGGACCTGGTTCGGAGCCTTCTTCGACAGCACCTCGAGGACGTTCTTGCCGTAGCGGGAGTCCCGGGGGCGAAGGACGTCCCCGTCGAGGAGCTCAAGGGCGTCGAGGACGGCCGTCCCCTGTTTCGTCTTCGCGCCCCCGCCGATCCACTTCAGGGCGTCGGAGGCTGCCTGGGCGCGGTTCGCGCGGGTGACGAGGACGGTGAACGTCGGGTAGTCGGGGGCCCGGTCCGCGAAGTGCGGCCCCAGGAGGAGAGAGGCCGCGAGGTTGGCGGTGTCGCGGAAGGAGGAGCGGTCCACGCCGGCCGGGGCCTTCCCACGGACGACATCGGCGAGGAGCTTCGTCCGACCCTGGTGGGTAACCTCGAGCTGGGCGGCGGCATTCGTGGCGAGCCAGCTCGTCAGGGTCTTCAGGTGCTCGAGCGCCTTCTCCTCGTAGATCTTCCGGTTCGCGCCGGAGGCGGCAGCCGCCTGCTCGCGGGCGCCCGCGTAGAGCTTCAGCGGCCCTTCGAAGCCCTCCGGCCGGCTCTTCAGCCGGAAGATCACCTCGTCGGCCTTCTTCTCGTCCTTGAAGTAGACCGGATCGTAGGGCTCGACGAAGTAGAGGTAGAAGTCGCGCGGCGGCGTCGTGTTCGGGCGCTCGTTCGGCGCGCCGAAGAAGAGATAGCCGCTGCGGCCCGCCCTCCGCTCCAGCCACTCCACCTCGTGCTCCCAGATCCGGAAGCCGGTCCGGTAGGTGACGTCGGTGCACTCGAGGACCCGGGAGAGGGCCTCGAAGTAGTAGTGGTCGAGCCGGTCGGGGGAGAGCCCCTCGGCCTTCTTCTCGATGAGCGAGTCGAAGTCGACGTCCTTCTGGAGGTCGAGGTAGTACTGGCCGTTCTCCTTGTTGAAGCTGAGGAACTGGCCGCTGACGGTCTTGAGGATCTCCTTGAGGACGGTCTCGACGACCGAGCGGAGGAACTCGGATTCCTTCTCGGGGAGCGGAAGAAGAAGACAGAGGTCGTCGCGGAGCTCCTCCGCCGTGGCCCCGAGCTTCGCGTAGATGTCGCCCGTCGTGAGCCGGTGGACAGCGAGGGCCTGCACGATGCGGAGCGCGACGGACTTGTACTGGGGCCGCGTGAAGGACTGCTGGACGCGCCCCTCAAGGACGTCGGCCTTGTCGACGACTTTCTTGATGTCGTCGACTGCCCGGAAGGAAGGGTTGTCCTTGAGCGTCTTCCAGTAGCTGTCGTAGGCCACGAGGCCGGGGGAATCGGCCGGGACGTTCTGGTCGACGAGCTTCCGGATCTCCGCGCTGAGCGTCTTCAGGACCTCCCGCTTCTCGGCCAGGCGGACGCTCTCGAAGGTCGAAAGGTAGGCGGGGTGGACCGGGAAGAGCCGGACGAACTCGTCCATCCGCTCGTTCATCGAGCCGTAGAGCGGGGCGAACTTCAGGAGGTGCTCGCGGATCCGCGCCTCCTGCTTCGCGTCCTTCTTCAGGAGGCGCTGTGAGACGACGAAGGCGACGTCTTCCCGGGCGATCCGGACCTGCTCGAAGCGGGCCTGGACGCGACGGACGCTCTCGGCCGCGAAGTGAAATATCGGGCTGTCGAAGAGGCTCTCCTGGACGCCTCCGACGAACCGGAAGCGGGAGCCGGAGCAGAACTCGCCGACGGCGCGGAGGAAGTTCAGGTCCTGGATCAGCTCGAGGTCCTTCCGCGACCGGAGGTAGTCGAGCAGCTCGTCGAGGACGAAGAGGAGCCCCTGCTTCGGGTACTTCCCGTGGAACGCCGCCATCATCTCGGCGAAGGCGTCCTTCGGGTTGAGGACCTGTTTCTCGGGAGGGAAGGTGTAGTCGACCCCCAGCTCCTCGAGCTTCTGGTCGAGGGTCTGGCAGAAGAAGTCGCGAAACGACATCCGGGTGTTGATCTCGGCCCGGAGGACCTTGAACTTCCCGGCGAGCGGCTTCGCCGCTTCCGCCACGGCCTCGTTCGTCAGGAGCTTCGCGGCCGCGGCGTCTTCCGCGAGGGCCGAGAGCACGGCCATCAGGTGCGACTTGCCGGTGCCGTAGTTCCCCACGACGAGGACGCCCTTGTTGTCGTGGGGCTCGTCGAACCGCAGCTCCGGGAAGACGAGCTTCGTGAGCTGCTCGGCCATTCGGTCGGAGATGACGAAGGTCCGGACAAGGTTCTTCGCCTCGTCGGCCTTGTCGGCCCGGCGGAGCTGGATGACGGATTCGATCGGCTCGAAGTGGATCAGCTCGGAATAGCGCATGGGGCCTCGTGCGTCAGGAGTTGGAGGGTCCGGGCGGAGAGAGGGAAACGATCACGGCCTCGGGCTCGGAATGCCGGGCGTACTCGGGGTGGCCCGGTTCGGCGTAGGAGAGGGTTCCGTCGTGGTAGTTGCCGGGCCACGCCGCGACGACGGTCCGGTTTCGGGAAAGTCCCTGGAGCAGACGCAGGACGTCCTGCTGGAGAGCCGGGTCGAAGAGGATCTCGAGGTTGTCGAGAAAGACCGGGTCCGACCCGGTCTCTTCGACGAGGGCCTCGAGAAGCGCCTGGGCCTGGAGCGCCCGCTGGCGTCGGCTGAGGGGAAGCAGACGGGCGCCGAGGGCGGAGCCGAGGTGAAGGACCGGGCTCGCGGGGTCGGGGCGGCCCGCGGCGAGAGCGGCCGTCTTGCCGGAGCCGGCCGGCCCGACGACCAGGACGAGGCGAAAGTACCGCGCCTGAGCCTCTCGGATTCCCTGCCGAATCGCTTCCGCTGATCCGCTCTGCAAATTGGCTGTCCTCGAAGAAGAGTCCGATTACGACGGCCTTCGGGCTCGAAGCCTCAAGAGAGGATAGCCCGACGGCCAGGCGGAGGCGCCCTCGCCTCGCCCCCCTACGTTCATCGGCGCGCCGGTGCTCGGCGCGGCTTTCGCCGTCGCCCAGTAGACGCGACGTCCTTCTTCGCACGGGTCGCGACCGCCGCCGCGGCGGCGGTGCGGTTTTCGGGACGTTTCGCCCCGACGCCGGACACTCGCCGACAGAGGTCTTCAACAGTGCACGACTCAGGCGGGCCAGCCTTGCTCCCCTTGTCGCTCGATGGGGACACATCGACGTGAACGATCTCTACTCTCGTGCCCTGAACCTCGAAGGCCTCGGTCGGCCAGGCGAATCTCTTCCCGCCGTTTCGGAAGAGCAGAAGGTAGTTCGAGGTCGGCAGACCGCCAGCCGCGAGATCCGCCGCGTAGTCGAGGAGCTGGATCAGCCCCTGGGTCGCCGCGTCAAGCCCACCACGATTGCTGCCGTACACCTTGGCCTCGATCAGGAGGAGCTCGTCGCCAGCGTCGGCCACGAGGTCCATCCTGGCTGGGCGGAGGTTGACCTCCGTCAGGACGAAAAGGCCACAGTCGAAAAGGTAAGCCGCCGCGTCGTCGGCGAGGAGCCGCTCCAGGCCAGCTCGCCCGGCACCGCTGGCCGTCCGGATCTTCCCGGAGAGTTCCTCCCGTCGGAACCACATGCAGCGAGCCGCATAGCGCCGCAGATGGCTGTCGCGCGAGGCAGCAGTCCGAACCCTGTAGCTGACGTCGTCCCGAAAGCGTTCGAGGCGTACCTGAAAGGACTTTCGCCAGGCACGAAAGCGTTCGTTCTCCTCCTTCGTGGGGCGGCGGACGGAAGAGGCTGGGCCTTTCCCATAGAGCACCTTCTCGATGGGCGGCGACGCGAGGGACTCGAGCGCGGCGTCGAAGATCGTCTGGAAGTCGAGAGGACCTTCGTTTTCGACAGGAGCGGGGTTGATCCTTGCCGTCCACTTCTCGATCTCGTACCAGCACGCCCCCGCTTCGAGCCGGAGGTGATTGGAGCGCTCCCGGTCGAGCCAGGCGGCCTTTTCCTCGAGGAACGACAACCGCCGCTTCAGGGCGACGACCTCGGAGGGCGGGTTCGGGTCGCCAGCCTGCACGCACGAGATCTGCCAGCTCAAGATCTTGAGCATCTCTTCCAGGCGATCCAGGGTCGGACCAGAGGCGCCAGACTCCGCTTCCAGGCGGGAGAAAGCCTCCAAGGAGAGCGCCTGCGCGAATGGCCCGGGAACGCCTCTTGCGGCCGGAGTGCTCAGGGCCGGCAGCTGGCCCCCGCAGCTCTTGATCAGGTCGTCTCGGAGCTTTACCGCCTGCCCCTCGCCGCCCCGTAGCTCAACGAGAAACGTGTTGGCTCGGTCTTCGAACTGCTTCATGCAGTCGGCGACGGCAGCCAAGAGCAGTGGGCTGCCGTGACAGAGCGAGCCGAGTCGTCTCAGCTCGAGGACGAACTCCTCGTCGGTTGTTGCCAGACATCGGGCAACAACCTGGTCGAGCGCGTCGAGTGCCGCTTCTCGCGACTTCATAGGCTGATGGGGATTCTCCTTCATCTGCGGATGGCTCCTTTCGTCCATTGTCTGACTCGCGACTCGGCGATGACGCGGCACGGACGCCTTCGGGACGGTCGAGCCGCCCCTCGGACAGATAGCGTCCGCGTAGCGAGCGTCCGATTCCCCTGTGCTCTTTCTGCTTCCTCTCGCGCCCGCCCGCCGCGGCGCCAACGCCCTTCCCCCGTCTGTCTCGCTTCAATCCCAACCTGTGAGTAGGCCTTACAGGTTGTCGGCGCCAGACCTGCCGCCCACCTGAGGGGTGCGAGCTTGACAGCGAGAGCCCCACGGGGGCCCAATTTCGATCTCATGGCACGCGGCCGCCCACGCAATAGCCGCCCCGACGCCGATGCCGACATAGTGCTCGCCTACGGCGTGCTACCAGAGGAGGCTGGCGGTGATGGCTCGACTCTCACGCTTGTGGATGTCGCGGCGGCCCATCGGACCCTGCGTGCTGCTCGCTGCAGCACGTGGGGAGAGTACGTGCACCTGGCCGGTCTGACCTGGGAGCGGGCGATCCGAGACTTCCGCGAATGGCTCGCCGATTTGAACGGCGGCTCAATCCCAGAACCCGGCACAGAGTTCCACTTCGAGCGGATAGCCGGCGCGACGCTCTTGCTCGGGGAGGCGGCGTACTGGATCGCGAGATGGGTGCCAGACCCACGGGACGTCGCTGTTGACGTGCTCGAGGGGCTTGGGAAGCGCGCGACTCCCGCGCTGACGATTCCCGGGCTCGAGGAAGTTTCCGGTTCGCCGGATGGTCACCTAAGGGCCATCTGCGCTTCCGACGCCGCCGTGTTCCGGCGGCTGCTCGAGGCCCTACACCTCGCAGGGTTTTCGAATGTGACGATCAGTCGGGACGATGTTCTGGTTCGACAGTGCATCGTGCTCTAGCTAGACGTCCTTAGACCGGTCTTGGCGTGCCTTGAGGGCGATGGCGCGCCGGTGTCACCGTTCGGCGCGCACCGAGGGAACTGGACCTTCAAGACATGGCAACCGTCATTCCCGCTCTCTCGCTCCTTCGGGCCACGGCCGAGACCCTCTCCGGCGAATTCGAGGTTCTCCTCGCCCTCCAGTCCCTCCCCGACGACTACCGGATCTACCACCGCAAGACCT
>CAZNSS010000157.1:0-8340 GCA_964575465.1 uncultured Holophagales bacterium
GCGACGCGGAAGATCCCCTTGTTCGAGCTCATCCAGAGGTCCCCGCCGCCCCCCTCGAGGATCCGGAAGACCTTCTCGTCGGGGAGGCCGTCCGCCGCGCCGAGGGAACGGAGGCTCCCGTCCCGCCGCAGGACGGAGAGTCCGCCCGCCGTGCCGATCCAGAGGAGCCCCTCGGCGTCCTCGTGGAGGGAGAGGACGACGTCGTTCGCCAGGCCATGCCGCACGTCGAGGACGGAGAGCACGCCGTCCTTCAGCCTCGCGAGCCCTCCCCCGTCGGTCCCGATCCACATCGCTCCGTCGCGTCCCGCGAGGAGGCAGCGGACGACGTCGCGCGGAAGCCCGTGGCCCTGGTCGATCACCGCGAACCTCCGGCCGTCCCACCGCGCCGCGCCGCCCCCGTAGGTCCCGGCCCAGACGCCGCCCTTCGCGTCGAGGGCCACGGCGTAGACGACGTCCGAGGGGAGACCGTCCTTCTTCGTGAAGCGCGTCAGCCTCCCGCCCTGGAGGCGGACGAGTCCGGAACCGTTCGTCCCGATCCAGAGGACGTTGCCGGGACCGGCGACGACGGAGCGGATCGCGACGCCGCGCAGCGCCGCGACCTCCTCCGGAACGACGAACCTCTCGCCGCGGAGCGCCGCGAGGCCGTTCGAGTCCGTGCCCGCCCAGAGCGTCCCGTCCGACGTCCGGGCGACGGAGCGGACGCTCTCGTCGGGGAGTCCCTCCCGCGCGCCGTAGACGAGGACCTTCCGGTCTCGAAGGCGGTGCAGGCCGCCGTTCGTGCCGATCCAGACGCTCCCCTCGCGGTCCTCGCCGATGGAGCGGACGAAGGGGTGCGCCAGTCCTTCCGCGACGCCGATCGTCTCGACGCGGGCCCCGGAGATCCGGGCCAGGCCTCCCCCGTCGCTCCCGACCCACAGGGCGCCGTTCCGGTCGCGGTGGAGCGACCAGACGAGGTCGCTCGGGAGGCGGCCCCGCGCCCGTTCGCCCCTGAAGCTGCCGTCGTCATTCGCCTCGACGAGGCCGAGGCCGTAGAACGCCGCCACGACGCCGCCCGGCGCCGGCGCGATGGAAGTGACGGCGCCCGGGGCCGGTCCCTCCGCCGGATGGACCCGGCGGAGCGACGTGCCGTCCCAGCGCAGGAGGCCATCCGCCGCGGTGCCGATCCAGAGCCCTCCCGAGCCGTCGCCCCGGAGGCTCCGGACCGGGGGGCGTTCGAAGGGGGGCGGGAGGGGGACCGGGCGAAACGACGTCCCGTCGAACCGCGCGAGGCCGCGGTCGGTCCCCGCCCAGAGCGTGCCGAGCGAGTCCTCCGCCAGCGCCCACGCGTACTCCGACGGCAGCCCCTCGCGCTCGCCGTACCGCGTGAAGACGCCCCCGCGGGCCCTCACGACGCCCCCGCCGAGAGTCCCGACCCAGAGCGTTCCGAGGCGGTCCTCGAGGAGCGCCCAGGCGCTGTTGCTCTTGAACGCCGTCGTGTTCCGCGCGTCGTAGACGACGAAGGAGACTCCGTTGAAACGGACGAGCCCCTCGTACGTCCCGAACCAGAGATAGCCGTCCCGCGTCTGCAGGATGGAGTGGACGCTGTTCTGCGGGAGGCCGTCCTGCCAGGCGTCGAGGCCGTACTGAGAGAGGGGCGTCGAAGGGTCGAGAGCGACCGCCCCGCCGCCGGTCAGAAGGAGGGCGGCGAGGGCCCCGAGCACGACGAGCCGCCGGACGGGCATCCCCGCGATTCTGACCCGGAGCCGCCCCCGGAGCGAGGCCGCCCGGCCGGAGCCGGGCGGGAGCTCCCGCCTCGCTTCCATCAACCCTTCGCCGCGGGGCCTTCCGGGAGCTTCGGCCGGCGGGTGTGGAAATCCGTCGCCCTCTGAAAGAGGTCGGCGACGGCGAGGAGGTCGCTCTCCCCGCGGAGCCTTCCGGTGAAGGTGAGGCTCGTGGGCGTGCCGTCCGAGAGCCGGAAGCCGTTCGGGACGACGACCGCCGGGTGCCCCGTCAGGTTCGTCAGGAGGAGGGACTTCCCTCCGAAGGTCGGCGCGACGAAGAGGTCGACGTTCGCGATGCGCTCTTCCATCTCGCGCATGAGGAGCGTTCGCGCCCGGTGGGCCTTGAGGTAGTCGACGGCCGGGACGAGCCGCCCTTGGCGGAAGACGTTCGGCCAGGCGTCGGCCGTCTGCCTCACCATGGTCTTCACACGGCCGTCGCGGACGAGCTCGTCGAACGCGGTCGCGGCTTCGGCGGTGAGGATGAGAGAGAGGGGCTCGACGGGAGTCTTCGAGGGAAGCTTCACGGGGACGAGCCTGGCCCCGAGCTGCCGGAGGACGTCGAGGCTGCGCCGGTCGAACTGCCGCCACTCGGCGGCCCGGGCCTTCTCCTCTTCCGTCTTCGCGTTCTTCCCCCGCTCCTCCTCGAAGAGCTCCTCGACGTAGCCGACCGTCAGATCCCTGAGGCCGCGCCGCGGCGGCCAGGAGAAGGGGCCGTCGGCCGAGAACGGGTCGAGCGGGTCCTTCCCCTCGATGGCCGAGAAGACGAGGGCGCAGTCCTCGGCCGATCGCGCGATGGGCCCGACCTTGTCCATCGTCCATGCGAGAGCCATCACGCCGTGGCGGCTGACGCGCCCGAACGTCGGCCGGAGCCCCGTCACGCCGCAGCGCGTGCAGGGCGAGACGATGCTCCCGAGAGTCTCCGTCCCGATCGCGAATCCGACGAGCCCGGCCGCCGTCGCCGAAGCGGACCCGGCCGAGGAGCCGCTCGAGCCCTGGTCGACCTTCCACGGGTTCTTCGTCGTCCCGCCGAACCAGACGTCGCCCCACGCGAGCTCGCCGACCGCGGTCTTGGCGAGGAGGACGGCCCCTGCCTCCTCGAGCTTCCTGTAGACCGTCGCCGTCTCCGGGCGGGTCTGCTCCCGGAACGGCACCGAGCCCCACGTCGTCCGGGTGCCGGGGACGGCGACCAGGTCCTTCGCTCCCCACGGGATCCCGTGGAGCGGACCCCGGTCCTTCCCCGCCGCGAGCTCCTCGTCGGCCCTCTTCGCCTGCGCGAGCGCGAGCTCCGCAGTCACGGTCACCGCGCACGAGAGGACCGGGTCGTATTTCTCGAGGCGCGCGAGGTAGAGCTTCGTCAGCTCCGTCGACGACACCTTTCTCGCACGGAGGAGGCGGCCCAGCTCCCTCACACCCGTGAAGGCGAGCTCCTCGTCGGAGACGGGCCGGACCGGCGGGCGCTCGCGCCGCGCCGCGGGGGGCGCCGCGGCCACCTCCTTCGGCGAGCCGGAGAGCGGCGCGAACGTGAACGCGGGCGGGACGGCGTTGTCGACGGCGAGGTCGCGGAGCGTGCCGATCCCCTCGGCCGCCTCGTTGAGGTCCTCGAGCATCAGGGCCCTCTCCTCGTCGGTGTAGGCGACGCCGGCGACCCACTCGGCCTGCTTCACCATCTCGGCGGTCACCTTCGGCGCGCCGTCGGCGAGGGCGGCGAGGGCCCGGCCGAAGACGGCCGCCCCGGCACCCGCCCCCGCGAGCATCGTCACGAGCCTCCGTCGCCCCTGGTCCACGTCTCGAACGGACTCTTCCATGGAACCTCCCCGTCTCGCCCGGGCGGTCTCGGCCCCGCCCTCCGGCGCCGATGCTAAATTAGGCAGGTTTCGGGAGCCGAACGCCATCGTCCGGGCGCCGCGCCGCGGGCGGTTTCGTGGCCTCCGGCCCTGGAGCCAGAAAGGGCCCTCACCATGCTGAAAGAGTTCAAGGAATTCGCGATCAAGGGAAACGTCATCGACATGGCCGTCGGCGTCGTGATCGGCGGCGCGTTCGGCAAGATCGTCAACAGCCTCGTCGCCGACGTCATCATGCCCCCCATCGGCCTCCTCCTCGGGAAGGTCGATTTCACGAACCTCTTCCTCAACCTCTCGGGGACCCCGGTCGCGTCGCTCGCCGAGGCGAAGGCCAAGGGGCTCGCGACGCTGAACTACGGCGTCTTCATCAACACGGCGTTCGAGTTCCTCATCATCGCCTTCGCGATCTTCATGGTCATCAAGCAGATCAACCGCCTGAAGCGCGAGGCGCCAGCGGCCCCGGCCGCCCCGCCCGAGCCGTCGAACGAGGAGAAGCTCCTCGCCGAGATCCGCGATCTCCTGAAGAAGTGAAAGGGCACGAAGCTTGAAGAAGAAGATCCTCCTCGCCCTCCCGCTCGCGGCGCTCCTCGCCGCCTCCCTCACGGCCACGGCCGCCGACCCGCCGACCCCCGGCTGGCACGGCAGCTTCGGGGCCGGCCTCTCGATGAGCTCCGGCAACAGCGACGCGAAGAGCTACAACGTCGGCTTCGACCTGAAGTACGACCCGAAGACGAAGAACGTCCTGAAGTTCGCCGGCCTCTACCTCCGGAGCGACGCGAACGGCGAGACGACCGCCGACAAGCTGACGGCCCTCGCCCGCGACGAGTACTCCCTCACGGATCGCGTCTTCCTCTACGGCGAGGTCGCCTACCTCCACGACGCCATCGCCCAGGTCGACTACCTGATCTCGCCGACCGCCGGCGCCGGCTACAAGTTCGTGAAGACCGACACCGTAACGCTCGAGGCCTCCGCCGGCCTCGGCGGCGCGTTCGAGAAGTACGAGGGGCGGGACTCCACCTCGAGCGGCGCCTACCGCGCCGCCGAGAGCTTCGGCTGGAAGATCTCGCCCACCGTCACGTTCACCCAGAAGGCGTCGGGCCTCTGGAAGATGGACGACACGGCGGACGCCTACTACCACCTCGACCTCGGCCTGACGACCTCCATCTCGAAGATCCTCGAGCTGAAGCTCGCCTGGCTGCTCGACAACAAGACCCGGCCGGCGCTGCCGACCCTCGAGAAGACCGACACGTCTTTCATCGCCGCGCTCGTCGCGAAGTTCTAGCCCTTCACGGAAGAGAAACCGGATCGGGCCAGGAGGCGGCGGACGCAGGCCGCCGCCTCCATCCCACCCTCCCGCCACTCCCGTTCCGAAGCGGCGGCGTCGCTCCAGTCCCGCAGCGTCCGGCCGGTGGAGGACCGCCTCTTCCTCGTGGACCCGGAGACGAGCCCGCACGACGTCGGACGGGATATGGAATCGTCGCAGGGACCACGACGAGGATCGCGCCCCGGGGGAACGTTTGACTCCGAATGACCGGAATGCCAGAGTTCCGCAGGCGCAGGCCCGTGGCTTCGGCCGGGAGGTCGCGCCGAAGAGAAGATGCCTGACGCCGCCGCCCCCCGTCGATTCGAGCTCGGCCCCGCGAAAAGGCACGGGACCCTCGGTGGGCGTGCACGGTCGTCGGCCGTCGTCCTCCTCCTCGCCGCGCTCTTCGTCCCCATCTGCGCGGTGGGCCTCGGAGGCCTCGAACGCGCGCACGGACCGGAAGAGTTCGCGCTGGTTTCGCCGGGAGCGCAGCCCGTTGCCCCGGCTGAGACGGACACGGCCTCGGCCCCGCTGGGACTCTTCTTCCCGGCAGGACTCGCCGACGAGGCGGTCACCGTGCCTGAGCCGGCCTGGACGCGGCTCGCCACGGGGAACGTCGACTCCCTCTCGGGTGACGCCTTCCGCGCCTCCCTCGCGCCCCCTCCCAGACCCGGGCGAACGTAGCCGCAAGCACGCTCGTCCCGGCCCCGGTTGCGAGGAGGAAACATGTCGAAGGAACGAGATGGCGCGAGCCCCGCGCCCGATGCACCCGCCGAAGGCCCTTCGCCCGAGGGCAAGGGGGAGGGCAGGAAGGCCCTGATCTTCTTCTTCGGGGCGATCGCATTCATCCTCGCGCTGAAGTACCTGCTCGGCTACTGAGGTCCGTGAGGCCCGCCGCCGTCGTCACCGACCTCGACGGGACGCTCCTCGACCACGGGGGCGTCCTCGGAGAAGTGGCGCGCACGGCGATCGGCGAGCTCCGGCGGCGCGGGATCCCGGTCGTGCCGCTCACGAGCAAGACCGACGTCGAGCTCCGCGAGTTCCTCGCGGAGCTCGACGTCGGCGGCATCGGGAGCTTCGAGAACGGCGCCGGGATCGTCGGCCCCGCCGGTGTCGTCGTGTCGGAGAAGGCGGTCCCCGTCGCGTCGCTGGCCGCACGACTCGCTGAGCTTGCGCAGCTCACGGGCCTCCGGCTGACGTCCGCCGCGGAGCTGCCCACGGCCGAGCTCCGCCGGATCACGGGTATTCCGGAGGAACGGATACCGTCGATGCTCGCCCGGGGCTTCGGCCTGCCGTTCCTCGCGCCCGAAGGCGCCGCCGAGGTTCTCGGACGATTCGCGCAGCGGCTCCCGGCCACGAGGCTGACGCGCGGCGGTCAGTTCTGGCACCTCTCGGGGGACCACGGCAAGGAGGACGCCGTCGAGCTCCTCCTTCGCGCCGGACTCGTCTCCCGTCCCCTCGCGGGGCTCGGCGACGCCTCGAACGACGCCGCCTTCCTCGCCCGCTGCGACGTCGCCGTCCTCGTCCCCCGCGCCTCCGGCGAGGTCGACCCGGTCCTCCTCGCGGCGGTTCCGGCGGGCCGAGCCGCCCCGTTCCCGGCGGGCCGCGGCTGGGCCGCGGCCGTTGCGGACCTTCTCGGGGAGGATGGGTCGTGAGGCCCCGGCTCCCGCCCCTCTCGGCCGAGGTGGCCGAAGCGATCGCCCGGATCGGGAAGGTCGACGTCCTCGTCGGGATCCCCTCCTTCAACAACGAGAGGACGATCGGGCACGTCGTGCGGGCCGTCGTCGCGGGCCTCGCGCGCCACTTCCCCGACGCGAAGGCGGTCCTCGTCAACTCCGACGGCGGCTCGACGGACCGGACGCGCGAGCTCGTCGAGCGGACCGAGGTCGGGAGCCTCGCAGAGATCCTCGTCGACGCCGTCCCCTCGGGGACGACGGCGAGGATCATCACCCCGTACCACGGGATCCCGGGGAAGGGGAGCGCCTTCCGTACGGTCTTCCGGATCGCGGCCGAGCTCGACGCGAAGGCCTGCTGCGTCCTCGACAGCGACCTCAGGAGCGTGACGCCCGAGTGGGTCGAGCTCCTCATCGAGCCGATCGTCACTCACGGCTACGAGTTCGTCGCGCCCCTCTACGCGCGGCACCGCTACGACGGGACGATCACGAACACGATCGTCTATCCGCTCACGCGGGCGCTCTACGGTCAGCGGATTCGCCAGCCGATCGGCGGCGACTTCGGCTTCTCGGGCGACCTCGCAGCGCGCTTCCTCGAGTTCGAGGACTGGGAGGGGCCGGTCGCGCAGTACGGCATCGACATCTTCATGACGACGACGGCCGTCGCCGAGAGGCGGAAAGTGGCACAGGCGTTCCTCGGGGCGAAGATCCACGACCCGAAGGACCCGGGCTCGGACCTGGCGCCGATGATGGTCCAGGTCGTCTCGACGCTCTTCGCGCTGATGGAGCGTTACGAGAAGTCCTGGAAGGGCATCTCGGGCTCGGAGCCGGTGCCGGTCTTCGGCTTTCCCTACGCCGTCGGGCTCGAGCCGGTGCCGGTGAAGCTCGACCGGCTCCTCGCGCAGTACCGCCAGGCGGCCCACGACCTGCCGCCGATCTGGGAGTCGTTCCTCTCGAAGGCGTCGCTCGCGGCGATCCACGACGCCGCGCACGCGCCCGCGCTGGCGCTCGGGGACGAGGCGTGGATCCGCATCGTCGCGGAGGCGGCCGCCGGGTTCCGGCGACGGGCGCTCCCGCCCGCGTCGCTCATCCGGTCCCTCGTTCCGCTCTACCTCGGGAAAGTGGCGACGTTCGTCGCCGAGACGGAGGCGGGCTCGGCCGAGGAGGCCGAGGCCCGGCTCGAGGCGCTCGCCCTCGCCTACGAGAGGGCCAAGGGCGAGATCGAGACCCTGTGGGGCGCGACCCCCTGACGGAGACGATGATGGGAAAGAACCTCGGCCTGCAGATCGCCCTCGCCTTCGAACGCCTCCTCGATGCGTTCCTCTCCGTCGTCCCTGCGGCGCTCGTCCTGCTCGCCGCGCTCTTCGTCGGCGTCCTGACGGGGCTCCTCCTGCGGACGCTCCTTCGGCTCGCCATCTACCTCCGGCGGAAGGTGCGCGGCGACGAGCCTTCCTCCTCCCGGCAGCTCCTCCGCGCCGCCGGCCTGAAGGCCGATCCCGAACGTGTCGCCGGGATCGTCTCCTTCTGGACGACGGTCGTCGTCGCGCTCGCCGTCGGCGTGAACGCCCTCGAGCCCGGGGCGCTCAGGACCGTCCTCTCCGACGGTGTCGGCTTCCTCCCCCGCCTCCTCGGCGCCGCGCTCCTCGCGGTCGTCGGCGTGGGCGTGGGCGCGCTCGTGAGGCGGAGCGTCCTCCTCGGGGCCGTCAACGCGGGCCTGCCGTGGGCCCGGGCCGGGGCGCGGGCGGCCTACGTCCTCGTCGTCG